>NZ_JANQDA010000026.1:0-14637 GCF_024723655.1 Campylobacter sp. RM5063
ATTTTCCTCTATATTTTCCTCTATATTTTCCTCTATATTTTCCTCTATATTTTCCTCTATATTTTCCTCTATATTTTCCTCTATATTTTCCTCTATATTTTCCTCTATATTTTCCTCTATATTTTCCTCTATATTTTCCTCTAAATCAAAAGCTTGCGTATTTTCATTGTTATCTGTTTCTTGAGTGTCAAAATTTTGCATTAACTCCCCATCAAGACCATTAAATTCTTCATCAAGCTCATCAATAGCGGCCAATTCTTCTTTTATCTTATCTTGAGTACTTAGCTCTTCTTCTTCTAGTTGAAAATCATCTATACTTTCATTTTCAAATATTTCTTCAACCATAGGCTCATTTTCTTCTAAAGCCATTTTTTCTTCTTTTTCCTCACCAATAAATTGAGCATCCTCAGGTAAATCATCAAAGCTCATTTCTTTTTCACCTATCTCTTCAACCATAGGTAATGCATCAAAAGAATCAAATTCAGCGAGGGTTTCTTCTATATTTTCTTCTATATTTTCTTCTATATTTTCTTCTATATTTTCTTCTATATTTTCTTCTATATTTTCTTCTATATTTTCTTCTATATTTTCTTCTATATTTTCTTCTATATTTTCTTTATCTAAGCTATCTGAAAAAACTAAATCATCTTCTGTTTTCTCTTCATCTATTAACTCACTTGCTGCATCAAACATATCATCATTTTTTAATCCATTACCTAAATTCTCTTCAAAAAAATCTTCTTGTAAATTTAAATCATCTTCACTCAAATTTTCTTCATGTTCAGACAAATCAATACCTTCTAAAAGTTCATTTCCATCCAAAGGCATATCTTTACCAACAACTTCCTCATCATCAAAATTTAGTTCATCTTCGCTCAAAGCATCTTTTTGAATATCATCCAAAACCCCATCTCCACTTAGAAGATTTATAAAATCGGTAGGTAAAAACGGTTTATACAAACATTCTATACCTTCTTTTTGTTCTAGGTTTCTAGGTAACAAATAAATCAATCTATCACATTTACTTTTTAAATCATCTAAATCAGCCTCAATATCATGATCTATAATAATTACATCATAAAATCCCTCAAGCTCCTCAATATCCTTGAGCTCCTCAAAATCATAACCTAATTTTTGAACCCCCAAACTAATTAATTTTGAAACAGCTATATTGGAATTTATTAGCAAAACCCTCATTATCATCTCCCAAGAATAAAAAATACATTATTTTAAAACATTTTTAATTATTTAATGCTTATATATTAAAAAATAACAACTCCATATGCTCAAAACTTTTTACTATTAAATTTTTAAAATATTGCATCATAATAAGTAAAATAGCAATAAGAACCGCGAAAGACAAAAATATCTTGATAGGATAACCAACCACTAAAAGATTAAATTGCGGCATAGTTTTCATAAGCATGCCAAAAATCACATCTGATAGCAAAGAAATAGCTAAAACAGGAAAAGCCATAGAAAAACCAAGCACAAAAATATTTACCATAGCTTTATTTAAATAAAGCATTAAATTTTCATGTGGATAAAATCCACCTAAACTAATATATTCCAATGAATTAGATATAAAAAGCAAAATCAAATGATGTCCATCAAAAGCTAAAAATACAAGCAAAGCTAATAAATTTAAAACTTGTGAAATTACAGGAGTATTTGCACCTGTTGTGGGATCCATAACACTAGCCATTGAAAAACCCATAGTAAAAGAAATCTGTTCACCTGCCATTTGCAAAATGGCAAAAGTCATTTGCAAAATCATTCCTGCTATCATCCCAAAAATAACTTCACTTAAAAGATATAAAATAAAAAAAGAATCAGGTGTATTATTTTCAAGTTTAGCTAAAGGGTATAAAAACATTGTTAAAAACATTACCAAAGTTGTTTTTACCACCAAAGGAATACTATTATGAGAAAAAAAAGGGAAAAAAACTATCAACCCACTCATTCTAGCAAACAAAAGCATGAAAATAACTACATTTTCATCACCTAAATATTTAACAAATTCCATGGTTGTTTAAGTGAAAAACCTTATCACATTTTTTAGCAAGCTCTTGATCATGCGTAACAAAAATTAAAGCTGCATTGTTTTCTTTGATATAATCAATCAAAATATCCATTACATTTAAAGCATTTTTAAAATCTAAATTTCCGGTAGCCTCATCTGCAAAAATAATTTTTGGCTTCTTGCTTAAAACCCTAGCTATACTTACTCTTTGCTGTTGTCCACCGCTTAATTTTGTGATTTTTTGATTCATTAAATCTGCAATATCAAGTTTTTTTAATAATTCATAATCAATATTCTGGCCGCTTAAAACACTCGCAAGTTCTATATTTTCAAAAGCCAAAAAACCTTTAAATAAATAATGCATTTGAAAAATAATACCAAAATCTTTTCTACGAATTTCTAGTAAAGCATCATCATCTAAGTCGTATAAATCTTGATTATTATAAAAAACTTTTCCCGATTGAGGTTTTAATAAGGTAGATAAAATATGCAAAAGAGTGGATTTGCCACATCCACTGCTTCCGCATACTGCAATACAATCTTTTGTATTTAAAGTAAAATTTAAATTTTCAAAAAGCGGAATATCAAAACTATGGTTTAAATTTTCCGCTTTTAAAAGTTCCATTTTTAACCAATTTGTGCAGCAACTTCAGCAGCAAAATCTTCAGTTTTCTTTTCTAGGCCCTCACCTACTTCAAAACGAATAAATTCGACTATTTTGATAGTTCCACCTAGTTCCTTTTCTTTATCAGCAATTACTTGTTCGATAGTTTTTTTATCATCCATTACATAAAACTGACCCATTAAAGTAAGTCTGCTATCAAGTTGAGAGTTATCTGCTATAAAACTATTCAACTTACCTGGGATAATATTAGGCCAAATTTTTTCTGGCTTACCTTGTGCTTGAAGTTCAGTCTTAATAGCTTCTTCAGCTGCTTGAATTACCTCTTGAGTTAATTGTTTTCTGCTTGCATATTTTGGAATTTTATGCTCTGGTTTATTAGGATCTTTTAATCTTCTTCTTTCTTCATTTTCTTTTTCTAACTCAGCAACTAAAGCTTTATACTCATTTTCTACAAAATCCATATCAAGCTCTTCATAAGATAAATAACTTGGCTTCATTGCAGCAATATGCATACAAATATGTTTTAAAAATTCTCCACACTTGCTAGCCGTAGCTTCACTATCGCAAGCTGCAGCAATAACTACACCAACACGGCCATTGGTGTGAATATAACCATTTACTATGCCATTAGCACCTGCTTTTAAAGTAGCAAATCTTCTAACAACTAAATTTTCACCAATAGTTGCAATTTGGCTTTTTAAGTACTCTTCAAATTTAACACCATTAATCTCACTTGAATGTAATTCTTCAACATTTTGAAGACTCTTAGCCTGAATATGTGCTGTTGTATCTTTTGTTAAAGCAATAAATTGTTCATTTTTAGCAACAAAATCTGTTTCTGAGTTAATTTCACTTACAGTTGCACATTTAAAATCATCACTTACTTTTACACTTACTAAACCTTCAGCAGCTAAACGATCAGCTTTTTTATCAGCTTTTCCAAGTCCTTTTTCTCTTAAAAGTTGCACTGCTTTTTCAAAATCACCATCTGTATCTTTTAAAGCATTTTTACAATCCATCATACCTGCGCCAGTACTCTCGCGCAGTTCTTTTACCATTTGTGCAGTGATTTCAGCCATTACTCTTTATCTCCTTCAAAATCTTCTTCACTCATAACTTCTTCTAAAACTTCTTTTTTCTCTTCTTCAGAAATAGGCTGCTCTTCGCTAACTTCACCATCTTGCTCTCTTAATGCTTTACCTTCATTGATTGCTTCAGCCATTTCTTGACAGAAAAGTTGAACCGAACGAATTGCATCATCATTTCCTGGAATTGGAAAATCAACTAAATCAGGATCGCAGTTTGTATCTAGTGGAGCAACTACAGGGATTTTTAATCTATTAGCTTCTTGTACTGCAATTTTTTCTTTAACAGTATCAATAACAAAAATCATATCAGGTTGAGTTTTCATATATCTAATACCACCAAGATATGCTAGTAATTTTTCTTTTTTTCTAGTAAGCATTAATGCTTCTTTTTTAGTCAAAAGTTTAATACTTCCATCTTCTTCCATTTTTTCTATAACTTCTAATTTTCTAATTGATTGGCGGATAGTTCCAAAATTTGTCATCATACCACCAAGCCATCTGTGATTTACATAAGGCATACCACATTTTTCAGCATATTCCTTAATCGCTCCACCTGCTTGTTTTTTAGTTCCAACAAATAAAATTGTCTTACCTTCTGCTGCAGCGTCACGAACAATGTTATATGTATATCTAAAATATCTAAGCGTTTTTTGCAAATCAATTACATAAATACCTTTTCTTTCACCAAAAATAAATTTTTTCATTTTTGGATTCCATCTTCTTGTTTGGTGTCCGAAGTGTACACCACACTCTAACAAATCTCTCATGCTTACCATGAAATTCTCCTTGAAATAAAATAATTAGGTTTATTCCTCCGCATTCTTTAACCCATAAGCAACCTAATAAGGAAATTAATGCGTGTGAAATGAAAAAATATTATATCAAATTTTATTTTATATTTAGCTTATTATTGAAGAAAAAGAACGCCACAAGGCGTTCTTTGAGTAAATTAGTGTAGTTTAGACCAAACTGATCTTTTCCAACCTATAGCAAAAATACTTAAGATAGCAAAGAATATCATAATATAAATTCCTGTTTGCTCTCTTTCTTCTTTTTTACTATCACCAACTTTTTCAAGATAACTAATAACTTGAGTTTGTGCTTTTTCATTTAGACCAACTCTTGGCATAGCAGTTCCATGAATTTTCTTTTGAGGTTCATTGATGAAGATTTCAAGATAATGCGTGCCTTTAGAACGAATCATCATAGATAAATCCGGAGGCGTCATACCAAGATAATTTTTTAAATCACTCATATTTGAACTTGAAACAAAACCATCATATTTTACATCATGGCATCTTCCGCAAGCATTTTCAAATGTATGTTTGTTTTTAGCAAAATCAAATTCTTTTGCAATTAAAGCCGTTTTTGCTTGCTCTGAAAGCTCTTGGTTTTTAGCATATTTTTCTTCTAAATCTGCTTTTAATTTTGTATCAAATTCCTTCTCATACTCACTAGCTGTATTTTTAAAGAATGCAATTAAATCTGCTAAATCTTGATTATCTTGTGCTTCATCACCACTTAAAGGATAAGCAGGCATTAAGAATGGATTTTCATCATTAAATTTATGTGAAATTTGCAAAGCCTTAACTGGATCAACAATCAGTGCTGCTAAAAATTTCTCATCATAAATAGCACCCGCATCACTTAAATCAGGAGGTGTTACACCTAAAGAAGAATCTGTAATAGTAGCAGGAATTCCGACGGCTTTCACACCATGACATGCAATACAATTTCCTTCAAAAAGCTCTTTTCCTTTTTGTGCATTACCTTTGCTAAAATCGATTTTTGCGATTTTTTCCCATAATTGCTTGGTAGCTTCTTCTTGGCTTTTAGCAAGCTCTAATGCTTTTTGAGCATTAGCTATAGCTTTTTCACTTCCTGAAGCATTAGCATCTATTGCAGCTTTTTCTTTTAAAGCAACTTCGCCTTTGGTAAATTCTGCATCAGCTTTTGCAAAGTCAAAATTAACTGGAGTTGAAGGAGGATTCATCACTGAATGTGCATAAGGCTCAACCCCCCAATAAACTAAACCTGTGAAAAAGACAACTACAAAAAATATTTTTAATTCTCTCATTATTAGCCCCTTTTTCTTTCCATGATAGTAATAATTGGTAAGACTACTAACAATAATAGTAAAAATACCATAGAAGCATAAAATCCTATCCAAGCATTAATTCCCGTTGGAGGAAGCTTTCCATAAACTGTTAGTACAATTAAATCTATCAATAACACCCAAAACCATACAAAAAACATTGGTCTTTCGTGTGCTGGTTTTACAACATCACTTCTATCAAGCCAAGGTAACAAGAAGAAAATAATTTGTGCTATACCAAACGCTGCAAGACCTATATCAAAAGCTTTAATGCTTCCAACATCAAAGAAAAATCCTCTTAAAACTTCATAACTCCATAAGAAATACCACTCAGGATAAATATGAGGAGGTGTTTTTAAAGAATTTGCTGGGTCAAAGTTAATTGGATCCATTGCGAAATTAAATTTAAAACACACCAAATAGAAGAAGAAAATCATAAATAACGCAATATACATAAAATCTTTAGCTAAAAATCCTGGCCAAAAAGGAATAACTTTAGAACCTTTTGTATCACCTGCTAAATATTTTTCAGCTTCCAAATCAAAATCAATTTCTTCTGAAATTTCATTATTTACATGAGGAATTCTTAAAGAATAAAAGTGGAATGCAATAATTGCTAAAATTACAATAGGTAATAAACACACATGCAGCATAAAAAATCTAGTTAAAGTTGGATCTGATACTGCAAAATCTCCTCTTATCCAAATAACTAATGCATCACCTATAAAAGGAATTCCGCCAAAAAGCTGAGTAATAACTTGAGCAGCCCAAAAACTCATCTGTCCCCAAGGTAACATATACCCACTAAATGCTTCTGCTGAAAATACAACAAACAAAAGCATACCGCTAATCCAAATCATCTCACGACCCTTTTTATAAGAGCCATAATAAATTCCCGTTAACATATGGATATATATGATTAAAAACACAACTGAAGCAGCCACACCATGCATATGACGCCAAAGCCAACCATACTCTACTTCTTGCATGATAGTTTTATTAACACTATCAAAAGCCAAAGCCACATCTGGCTTATAATACATTACTAAAAATAGACCTGAAATAAATAAAATAGCAAAAAGAGTTGTCAAGATAACACCCATTGCCCATAAGAAGTTAATTTGTTTTGGTATCCAATACTGAGCCATTAAAACATTAAAAAGCTTATTTACAGCTAATCTTTGATCAAGCCAATCTATAATACCACTAGCTTTTTTTATCTGTGCCATATCAAGCCTCCGCAATCATTTTTTTATATTCTGGACCTTCTTCACCTAACACTAATTTAGTTCCATCAATTCTAAAAGGAGGAATGTCCAAAGGTCTTGGAGGAGGACCAAATACATTTTTACCACTAGTGTCAAATTCGCCACCGTGGCATGCGCACTTAAACAATTTCTCACTTGGAGCATAAGCTGGAATACAGCCTAAATGCGTGCAAAGACCAATAACTACAGTATATGCAACATCACCTACAATAACATCCCTACTGCTATCTTTTGCCATATCCGCATCTTTTTTTAAGATAAATATAGGCTTTTTACGCCACTCGATTGTTCTTAATTCGCCTTCTTTCATACCAGAAAGATCTACGGTAGTAATACCTGCTGCTTTTACACTTGGGAGCGGATCCCATGTTTTTTTCATTGCAACTAATGAAAAAGCACCACCCACAGCAGCTACCGTTCCAAAGGCAAAGCCCATAAAGCTTCGTCTACTTTCAGATGTAGCCATTTTACTTCCTTTGTTTTGATTTATTTGTTGTAAAGTATAGCAGTTTATCTAAAAAATAATAAATTTTTTCTTTATATAAAAAAGCTTTATTTAAGATATGCAAGTATTTATTTAAAATAACAGAAGTGTATTTATTTTCAAATCAAAACAATAGATAAGTTAATATCATCTATTGTTTTTCATTTTGATATAAATATGCAAAATATCTAAAGCAGCAGGGGTGATACCACTAATTTGCGAAGCAGCAAAAATAGTTGGCGGATTAAATTTTTGCAGTTTTTCCACCACTTCATTACTCAAACCACTTACACTTTTAAAGTCAAAATTTTCAGGAATTTTTAAGTCATTTAAGTTTTTCATTTTTTCTATTTGTGCTTTTTGCATTGCTATATAATGATAATATTTTGCTTCATTTAAAATTTCATTTAAAGAATACTCATCCATTTTTGCAAACATTTCATCTAGAGCTTTTAATTTTTCTATATTAAAACTCGCTCTTGCAACAATTTTTTGCAAACTTACTATTGAGGTAATTTTTTCTTCTTTAATGCTTTGTAAAAATTCATTATTTTGATTGCTTGGTGTCCATGTAGTTTGAAGTAAAAACTCAAGTCCTTTCCTAACATTTTGCTTTATATTCTCAATATATGCATAGTCCTCTTGACTTAAAAGTTTAAAATTATGTCCATATTCTCCAAGTCTTAAAATAGCATTTTCTTCTCTTAAGAGCAGTCTATATTCAGCTCTTGAAGTAAACATTCTATAAGGCTCTTTTGTGCCTTTCATTACTAAATCATCGATTAATACCCCTATATAAGCCTCATCGCGTCTTAATACAAAAGGCTCTTTTTCATCAATTGCTAAAACCGCGTTCACTCCTGCCATAAAACCTTGTGCAGCTGCTTCTTCATAACCAGTAGTTCCGTTAATTTGCCCAGCACAATACAAATTTTTAATCTTTTTAGTTTCTAAAGTATGTTTTAACTCCGTTGGATCAATATAATCATACTCTATGGCATAACCAAAACGCGTGATTTTAGCATTTTCAAAACCTTTTATACTTCTTAACATCGCAATTTGCACTTCATAAGGAAGTGAAGTAGAAAAGCCATTAATATAATATTCAGTAGCATCTTTAGTTTGTGGCTCTATAAATAAATGATGACTTTCTTTATCACCAAAACGATTAATCTTATCTTCTATGGAAGGACAATATCTTGGACCTATACCTTCAATTTGTCCTGTAAAAAGCGGAGCGCGGTAAAAGTTACTTTTTATAATCTCATGTGTTTTTAAATTTGTTCTTGCTATATAACATGGAAGTTGATTAGGCTTGAAGTTTTTTGTTTTAAAACTAAAGGCCTTAGGGTTTTCATCTCCAGGTTGAATTTCTAAAACACTAAAATCAATACTTTTAGCATCTACTCTTGGACAAGTTCCTGTTTTTAACCTCCCTACTTTTAAACCACTTTGTTTTAAATACTCACCCAAATTTACAGACGCAAGCTCACCTACCCTACCTGCTTGAAGCTTAGTTTCACCTATATGGATAAGTCCATTTAAAAAAGTTCCTGTTGTAAGTATGATTTTTTTAGCAAAATATGTATTTTCTAAATTAGTTTTAACGCCCTTAACCTCGTCATTTTCTATAAGTAAAGACAAAGCTTGCTCTTGAGAGATTTCTAAATTTTCAAGTTTTAAAAGCTTATTTCTAGCACAAATTCTATAAGCGTCCATATCAATTTGCGCTCTACTTCCACGCACTGCAACACCTTTGCTTTCATTTAAAATTCTAAATTGAATTCCAGCCTCATCGGTAATTTGTCCCATAAGTCCGCCCATAGCATCAAGCTCTTTTACCAAATGTCCTTTTGCTAAGCCGCCTATAGCAGGATTACAACTTGCAGCACCAATTTGCTCGATTAAAGTAGTTAAAAGTAAAGTTTTTTTGCCCATTCTAGCGGCAGCAGCACTAGCCTCAACTCCAGCATGCCCGCCACCTATTACGATTATATCATACATATTTTGACCTCATTTTTATAAAAAAGGCAAAAATTATATAATATTTTTTAAAATAAAACACTAAAAATACTTTTTGAAATTTAAAAGTTTTAGATAAAATCTCATAAAAATTAAAGGTATTGAATGTTTAATGGATTAATCCGCGAATTAGCCTTTGTCAAATCATATCAAAACAACACTTTAAGATTAAAAGCAAGTTACAAACCAAAACTAGGCGATAGTATAGCAGTTAATGGTGCGTGCTTGAGCGTAACAAAACTTTTTGATGATGGCTTTAATCTTGAACTTTCTTATGAAACAAGAACTCACATAGCTATTGAAAATTTAAAAGACTATGTGCATATTGAACCTGCATTAGCTTATGGCGATAGAATAGATGGGCATTTAATGCAAGGACACATTGATGGTATTGGTGAAATTACTAATATTTCTAAAAAAGAAAACGGAGTTGATTTTTATATTAAATGCCCTGATAATATACAAATTTATATGGCAAATAAAGCAAGCGTAGCTATAGATGGAGTAAGTTTAACTATCAATGAAGTTTTAAAAGATAGTATTCGTTTGACTATTATTCCTATAACCTTTAATGAAACCTTGTTTAAAAATTACACCATAGGAAGACGCGTCAATATAGAAAGTGATCTTTTAGCAAGATATATACACAGACAATTAAATTATAAAAAAGAAATTTCATGGCAACAAATAGACAAGATTACATCACTTTATTAGAAAATGATTTCGCAAAAGCTTTTGTAGCCTTTGATCAAGATTATAATATTTTTAGAGCAAAAATTTGTAATAATATTTTTCCTCGGGAAAATTCTATAAAAAAGTGCGTATTTTTAAATCAAATTCATTCTAATATCATCACTCAGTATAATAAAAATTTTCATTTTAACGCCGATGGGATGATTAGCAATGAAAAAAATATAGCTTTGTGTATTTTAAGTGCTGATTGCTTGCCTTTGCTTTTATATGATGATAAAAATAAAACCATAGCAGCTTTGCATTCAGGCAGAAAAGGTTGTTTTGAAAATATCTTAAAAGAAGCTGTTTTGAAAATGCAAGAAAGTTTTAACACTCAAACCAAGAATTTAAAACTCATCATTTCAGCAGGAATTTGTGCTAAAAATTATGAAATTAATGGCGAGGTTTTAAACCACAGCAAAGAAAATTTTGCACATTTTTTACATAAAAATAAGCTTGATTTAAAAGCATTAGTTAAATTTCAAGCAAAAGAATTAGGTATTAATGATATTTTTGATATCAATCTTTGCACCTTTGATGATGAGAGATTTTTTTCTTATAGAAAAAATCAAACTCCAAAGCGCATTGTTAGCGTGATTTTTTTAAAGGATTAAAATGTATGAAGTAAAAAATCTACTTGCTTTAAAAATTCTACAAAAAGCTAGAGAATTTGGTGATAATGACTTAAGCAATGAACTTTTAATCACTCAAATGCTAAATCATACCCCACAAACTCTAAATCAAAACGATACTAAAAATTTAAATGAATTTATCACAACGCTTATAAATGCCAAAGAAAAAGCTAAAATGAGCAATAAATAATTTTAATTTTTCCAAGTTAAAATAAATTTTGTTCCTTTCTTTAACTCACTTTCTACTTTTATTTTTATATTATGTTCTTTACAAATTTTATCTACCAAAGAAAGTCCTATACCAAAACCACCTTGATTTTCATTAAATCTTGAATAACGCTCAAAAATATTAGCCAAATTTTCCTTTGCTATGCCACAACCACTATCTGCTATTATAAGTTTTTGCTCTAAAAGTGCTATTTTAATATGTCCATTTTTTATATTATATTTTATAGCGTTATTAACAAGATTATCAAACATTTTAAAAAATTGCTCTTTATTAGCATAAATTTTTCCATCATTTTCCAAGCTAAGCTCTAAGTCGATATTTTTTTGCTCTAAAAATATCTTAAAATACTCCATTCTTTCTTTAATCAAATTTTTTAAAAATATCCAATCTTTTTTTGCTTCATAAGCTTGAGAAAAATTTAAAAAAGTTAAATCTGAATACAAATGACTCAAAGTCAAAGCAGCTATTTTCACACGCTTTAAAGCTTTAATTTCTTCAAAATTCTTTTTTCTTTCTAAACTCTCTACACTCATTAATATTGCACTAATTGGGGTATTAATCTCATGAGTGGTATCTTTTATAAAATTATTTAAAAACCTTATTCTTGCTTCTAAAGGTTTGAGTGCAAATTTAAGTATTAAATATCCTACTAAACTAACAAAAATCAAAGAAAATACCATAGCTAAAGCAACTTTAAATCTTATAAATCCAAGTTCTTTAGAAATATCATCACCTTGTATTAAAACTCTTAAACGATTTACATCTCCTAATATTTCTAAAGCACTTTGATTTTGATTATCAGCAAGTAACAAGCTATTTAAATTTATATCAGCTACATAAATCAAAGTGTTATTGTTATAAATATTCGCATTATTTGATTTAAAAAAAGTTGTTTGAGCAGGTAAATCAAGATTAGAAAAATAAACCTTAGTTCTATCAAATATTGCAAATTTTATATTGGAAATTTGAGCTATTTTCTTAGCACTTTTTTCTATGGGCTCAAAACGCGATTTTTCCATTTGCAAAATCACAAAACGATGTTCTTGTCTTAGCTTTATGCTATATTCGCTTATTAAATCTTCTATTAACTTAGCATACCATATACCAAAAAGCACTACAAGAATACTTCCTACACTTACTAAATACAAAGAAAGAATTTGCCATGCAACGCGCTTGGCTTCATGCATAACAATACCCTCTTCCTCTTTGATTGATAATGCTTTCTTTTCCTAAAATTTTTCGTAAATTTTTCACATAAGCTCTCAGACTAAGCTCACTTGGCTCTTGATCATATTCCCAAATTTCTTCAAAAATATAAGCAGTATCTATAAATTTACCTTTATTTTTCAAAAGTAATGATAAAAGTTTTAATTCTTTTAAGGGTAAAGACAATGGCTTATCGTTTTGATATAAAGTTTGCGATATAAAAGCAAATTTAAAACCATTTCCCAAGTCCTCATAATCTTCATTTTTATGCGCAAAAGAACGCTTTAAAATAGCATTAATCCTTATTTTTAACTCCTGCAATTCAAAAGGCTTTTTGATATAATCATCACAACCACATTCAAATCCTTGTTGTAAATCCATAGTAGTATTTAAAGAGGTCATAAAAATAGCTGGGGTATATCTACCTGCTTCTCTTAAATTTTTAAGCACACTAAAACCATCTCCTAAAGGGACTTTTACATCCAAAATCCATAAATCAAAATTTTTCTCATAAGCTTTATCTTGTGCATCTTGAGCATTATCCACCAAAACCACTTCAAAGCCTTCTTCTTCTAAAAACTCACTAACAATTTCCCCTAAGTTAATATCATCTTCTAGTAAAAGAATTTGCGTAGCCATTTTAAGCCTTTTATGCTATTTTAATTTGGATTATTATATTTTTTTTATGTAAATTTAGTGTGAATTTAGCATATTTAAAGGCAAGTATTTATAAAATATTAACTATTTTATTGAATTTAGGATTTTATTATGTTGCCAAATTGGGATCAAAAATATAGTATTAATAATGAAAAAATTGACGAACAACATAAAAAACTTTTTGAACTTGCTGCCAAAGTGGAAGAAATTTCAGATAGGCCAGTTTATCAAGTCGAGCTTAAAAAGATAGTTGCTGAATTTTTTCACTATATTAAAATTCATTTTCAAGATGAAGAATCCTATATGGCTGAGATTAATTACCCTTATCTAAATCAACACAAACTCATGCATAAACAAATCACAAAATCCATGATAAAACTCATACAAAGTATAAAAAGTACAAATGATTTAAAAGAAAAATTATATATAGTAGTTAATTCATGGTTGATAGAACACATCATTCAGCATGATATGATGATAGAACATTGGCGTCAAAACACCCAAGCAAAGAATTCTTCAGATACTTTTGAAGAAGAAGCTCCAAAACCAAAAAAATTCTTATATCAATGTCAATGCGAAGGAAAAACACACAAGGTTCCTTATGATATTCATTTAAAAATGCAATATTCTAAAGTGCAGTTTAAATGTAAAGAATGCTCTGCGAATTTAATACAATACAAAGAAAAAATAGAAATCTAATAAAAATTAATAATAATTTAAAATATAGTAAACTATAATGCTTATAAAACTCTTCTAAATATAAACAAGGAGCTAACATGCTACCAAAATGGTGTAGTAAATATAGTATCCATAATGAAGAAATTGACAGACAGCATAAAAAACTTTTTGAACTTGCTGCAAATGTCGAGATGATTTCAGATAAACCTGTCCATAAAGGACAAATTAAATTTTTACTTGCAGATTTTTTTAATTATATGAAAGAACATTTTGCCGAAGAAGAAAAATACATGGCAAAAATAGGTTATCCTGAACTTTCTAACCATCAAAAAATTCACAAAAGTATCATCCAATCTATGATTGATTTAATTCAAAATCTCAAAAGCACAAATGATCTCAAAGAAAAACTTAATGTCATTGCATCAAAATGGCTTTTAGAACATATTTTAAGAGAAGATATGAAGATAGAAAAATGGCATCAAGCACAACTAAATAAAAATGCCAATACTACAACTTTTCAAGAAAATCAAGAAATTTATGAATATATTTGCTCTTGTGTAAATAAAATTCACAAAGTTCCTTGCGAAATTCACCAAAAAATTCAATTAAACAATGCAAGTTACAAATGTAAAACTTGTCAAGAAGCTATCAAACTAAAATAAAGGTTATAAAATGAATAAACGCTACACTTTAACTCTTCCATTAGAGCTTTATGAACGCTTAAATCAAACTGCGAAATTTTCTAAAAAGAAAAAAGCTGAAATTTTACGCAATGCTTTAGAAAATTATCTTGATGAAATAGAAGACTTTGCTCCAGCCATAGAAGCTTTAGAAGATTTAAAAGATGGAGATAGTAAAAAATTAGATAACATTATAAAAAAATTAAAATGTTAACCCC
>NZ_JANQDA010000027.1:0-14594 GCF_024723655.1 Campylobacter sp. RM5063
CTTTTTTATCTTCTTTTTTATCTTCTTTTTTATCTTCTTTTTTATCTTCTTTTTTATCTTCTTTTTTATCTTCTTTTTTATCTTCTTTTTTATCTTCTTTTTTATCTTCTTTTTTATCTTCTTTTTTATCTTCTTTTTTATTAGTAAAAGCCGTAGTATTAGTTTCGTTTTTTACTAGCTCTTTTTTTATTTTTTGATCTTGTATAACTTTTAAAGCATTCTTTAAACGCGAAATTTCTTCTTCACTTACTCCGCTTTCTTTAAGCTCTTGCACATAAGCCTTATCATCAAAACCTAAAAAATTTGAACTAATGATTAATCTTTTTAAAATCTCATTTTTTTCTTCATTATTATCATTAATTACGCTTTGTATATATAATGATTTTAGTTGTTGATGTAATTGCAATTTTTCTTCTGCATTAGAGGTTAAAAAGTTTTGATCAAATTTTTTAACCTCTACATTAGCAAAAACACCAATATAAAATAATAAAAAAATAAAAAATATTCTAAGCATCTTCACCATAAACTAATTTTTTCATTAGTTCTTCTACGCTAATAAGTTTATCTAATCTATACCCATTAGCTCCTGTAAAAAATAAACCTGTTTCTTTTTTGCCACTCCAAGCATCGTATAATCTATCCGCTATACAATAACCTACTTTAGTAGCTTCCTTGCCTCTACCACATGGTGCAACGCAGTTGCTCACACAAGAAATTTTTGGCCCCATTCTTTTATCTACTAAATTTAAAAGATTAGTTCTTACTCCTCTTGCAGGATAACCAACCGGGGATTTTAAAAGCTCAATATCTTCTTTTTTACAATCAAGTAATACTTGTTTAAAATCATCACTCGCATCACACTCAAAAGTTCCTATAAAACGAGTTCCCATTTGAACGCCACTTGCTCCTAAAGACATCATCTTTTCTATATCTTGCTTATCCCAAATTCCACCTGCAGCAATCAGTGGTATGTCGCCCCAATTTTTAATTTCTTGCGCAACTTGTGGCACCACATTTTCTAATTGATATTCATCCATTAAACATTGCTCATAAGTAAAACCCTGATGTCCGCCGCTTTTTGGTCCTTCAACTATAACTGCATCAGGTAAGCGATTGTATCTACTTTGCCATCTTTTACAAATAATTTTTAAAGCCTTAGCTGATGATACAATAGGTACCAAAGCAACATCAGGATAATCTTGTGTAAATTCAGGTAAATTTGTAGGAAGTCCTGCTCCTGAAACTATCACATTAAAACCAACCTCACAAGCATTACGAGCAATTTGTGCATAATTATTACTTGCATATAAAATATTACAGCCCAAAGGTGCGTCTTTGCAAACCTTTCTAGCATTATCTATCAAAGCTTTTAAGCCTGCTTTTGAGTAAAAATTATCACTACCATAAGGTTTTGCATTAAGTTCTTTATCTATATGTGTTCTATTTTCATAATACCCAGTTCCCACTGAAGAAATAATCCCTAAACCACCATTTAAAGAAACTGCAGAAGCAAGCTTATCCCAACTTATACCAAGCCCCATTCCACCTTGAAAAATAGGATATTTTATCTCATGCTTTCCAATTTTTAAAGCTTTAAAACTCATTATATTACCTTTAATTTTGCAAATTTTCTTTTTCCAACTTGTATAATATATTCTCCACTTTCTAGTTGGTATTGTTCATTTTGAACTTTTTCTCCATTAATACTTACTGCATTAGAACTAATCAATCTTCTAGCAGCTGAAGTAGAGTTTTCCATTTTACATTCCACTATAGCTTTTGCAAGCCAAATACTACCTTCTAAGGTAAAACTTGGCATATCACTAGGAAGCTCTTTTGCACTATGAACTTTGTCAAATTCTTCCTTAGCTTTTAAAGCACATTCATTTGAGTGAAAACGAGCTGTTATTTCTAAAGCTAAATTTTCCTTAGCTTTTTTAGGATGTAATGAGCCTTTTTTAATATCATCTTTCATTTGTGAAATTTCATTTAAGCTTTTTTCACTTAAAAGCTCATAATATCTAAACATCAACTCATCACTTATACTCAAAACCTTAGCATACATATCTTTAGCATTTTCTGTTACACCGATATAATTTCCTAAGCTTTTACTCATTTTATTTACACCATCAAGACCTTCAAGCAATGGCATCATCATCACCGCTTGCTCTTTTTGGCAATTATATACTCTTTGAAGCTGTCTACCCATTAAAAGATTAAATTTTTGATCCGTTCCACCCATTTCTATATCACTTTTTAATGCAACGCTATCATAACCTTGTAAAAGTGGATATAAAAACTCACAAATTGATATAGGACTTTGCTCTTTAAAACGCTTAGTAAAATCATCTCTTTCAAGCATTCTAGCAACACTAAAAGTCGAAGTAAGTTCTACTATACCAGCAGCACCAAGCTCATTTAGCCATTTAGAATTAAAATGAATTTGAGTTTTACTTGGATCTAAAATCTTAAAAACTTGCTCTTCATAAGTTTTAGCATTTTTAAGCACTTCTTCTTTATCAAGTTTTTTTCTTGTTACACTTTTTCCTGTTGGATCGCCTATTTGAGCAGTAAAATCACCTATTAAAAATTGTACTATAGCTCCATGCTTTTGAAGTAAAGCCATCTTGCTTAAAACTACAGTATGACCCAAATGCAAATCAGCGGCCGTAGGATCAAAACCAGCTTTTACAAAAAAGTTTTCACCTTTTTCATAATAATTTTTTACCAAAGAAATCAATCTTTCCTCATCAATAATTTCTGCTATTCCTCTTTTAATTTCTTTAATAATTTCTTCAATATTCATTATAAAACCTTTTTTAGTGATTATTATATGCATCATTTAAAGATGTAAAATCTAAAATTTTATACCTAGCTTTTAATCTTTCTTTTGCATTTTCAACATCTATATTATTAGGTAATTCAACTTGCACTTCAAAATAATTTGCCACCACAGGCTCTGAATCGGCTGAATTAATACTTAAAACATTAATCTGCATTTTAGCCAAAGTAGTTAGAAAATCCGCTAAAGAGCCTTTTTTATTTTCTATAGAAACAATGATTTTGTAACTTTTTATCGAGCTATCATTCCAAGAAACAAAAACCATTTCTTTGTTATCTTCTATCATCTTCATTGCTTGTTCGCAAAGTTTATGGTGTATTGTAGCACTAGTTGAATGTCTAAAAGCGATGATTTCATCTCCTCTTTTAGGTCTACAACAATAATCAAAATTAATAGTAGTTATTTTATAATTAGAACCAATCACTATGCTTTCAAATTTTTGTTCATTTTGTTCAAATTTAGCTGCTTGATTTTGTCCTACATATTTTCTAAGAGCTATAATTACCTCTTTAAAATAATTAAAATCTAAAGCAATTTGTCTGAGCTTTTTATTAAATTTTTCTTTTTCAAGCCATTCTTCTATAAGTTTAGAATCTTTATTAAATGCTGTAGATAAAAGATTAATGGCAATTTTATTGTTTAATTCTTTTTTCTTTTGCTTACAAAAATCTCTTATACTAGCTCTAGCTTTTCCTGTTTTAACACTATCTATCCAAGAGCATCTAAAAAATTCTTCCTCCGAAGTTTCAATACTAACTATATCTCCATTTTTAAGTACAGTTAAAAGCGGGACTCTCATACGATTTACAAAGGCGGTTTTTGCATGAAGTCCTACTTTAGTATGAACCTCATATGCAAAATCCAAAGCCGTAGCTCCACGCGGTAAGGTAAAAATTTCACCTTTAGGAGAATATACTGCTATATCCTCAATATATAAACTATCCTTTGCATATTCATAAAGCTCAATAGCATCACAATCTTGTATATTATTTCCTTCTTCTTTACCATGCATAGAAATATCTTCAAGCCAATCTAAATTTGGTGTTGCAATATTTCCTTCTTTATATTTCCAATGTGCTGCAACGCCAAATTCAGCAGTTTTATGCATATCAAAGGTGCGAATTTGAGCCTCTATGATATTTTTTGCATCAAAAAGTGTTGTATGTAAGGTTTGATAACCATTTTGTTTTGGCAAGGCTATATAGTCTTTAAATCTTGAAATCAAAGGATTAAAATGCGTATGTAAAATTCCCAAAGCCAAATAACAATCATAAACTTTTTCAACCAAAATTCTTACACCCAAAAGGTCTAAAACTTCATCAAGCCCCACACCTTTTCTTTGCATCTTTAAATAAATAGAATAATTATGTTTAATTCTTTTATGTATAACAAAACTACCTTGTCTAAACCCATTTTCCAAAAATAACATTTCTATTTTTGAAATAAATTCATTAAATCCAAGTTGAATTTGTTGATCTTTTGCATTTATATAATTATCAATTTGTGCATATTCATCAGGAAGCAAAAATTTAAAACTTAAATCCTCAAGTAAATTCTTTATACTTGAAATTCCAAGTCTATGAGCTATAGGTGCATATACCACTAAGGTTTCTTCGCTAATTCTTTTTTGCTTATCTTCTCGTAAATAATTTAAAGTAAGCATATTGTGCAATCTATCACAAAGCTTTATTACAAGCACACTCACATCTTCAACACCCGCTAAAAGCATATTTCTAAAAGTCAGAGCAGATTTTGCAAGTTTCTCATTGGAATTAGAATGAGTAAGATGATCTTCTCTAATACTAACTATTTTAGTTAAACCTTGAACTAATTTTGTTACTTCTTCGCCAAAATTTGCATTTAACTCTTCTTCATTACAATTTGTATCTTCTAATACATCATGTAATAATGCGGCTATAATCATAGATTGTATAGGACTTAAAAAAGCTACAAAAGAAGCTACCAATATAGGATGAACCGCATAAGGTTCTCCACTCTTTCTAAATTGCCCTTCGTGTTTTTGGATACAAAACTCCACTGCTTTTTCCAAAACAGCAGATTGTGGAAAAACCATAAAAAGAATTTCTTTTGCTCTTTGTAAATCCTTGCAATTTTTTACATCATCAACAAGTTTATCTAGCAATAACTCATCATTTACCAGCTTCAATAAATCCCTCTAATACGATTTTATCTTCTGCTATTTCATATAAAGCAATATCAGTATATTTATATTTATTTTTATCTAAATTTACTAAAGGTTCTGCGCCATTTGCAAGCTCTTCAGCTCTTTTAGCTACTACAAGAGCTAATTTGTATCTATCATCTTTTAATTTTTTTAATGCCTTTGCAGCTATTTGTTCTACTCTCATTTTTTACCTTTAATCTTGATTTTTAACAATAGAGCATAAGCTCATATCGCCTTGGATAATTTTTAATAAATTTCCTTCTTTAAACATATTACATACCACAATAGGTAAAGCATTATCTTTAGCTAGGGCTATTGCCGTATCATCCATAACTTTTATATTATCATGTAAAGCTCTTTCATAGCTTAACTCATTAAGCATAATAGCATCATCAAATTTTTTAGGATCTTTGTTATAAATTCCATCTACCTTAGTTGCTTTAATGATCATATCTGCTTGAATTTCAACCGCTCTTAAAGTTGCAGCAGTATCTGTAGTAAAATAAGGATTGCCAGTACCACAAGCAAAAATAACTATGCGTCCTTTTTCTAAATGTCTATGTGCTCTTCTCATAATATATGTTTCGCAAAATGCTTCCATTTGGATAGCACTTTGAACCCTCACATCAAGTCCAGCACTTTCTAATGCTTCTTGCATAGCTATAGAATTAATTACAGTAGCAAGCATACCCATATGATCGCCACTTGTTCTTTTTATCAGTCCATCTCTTGCAGCAGATACCCCTCTAATGATATTACCACCACCTATTACAATACCTACTTCAACATTTTCATGAATCAAACTTTTTATTTCAGAAGCTATATATTTTAAAATAGAATTTTCTATACCAAATCCATTTTCTCCAGCCAAAGCTTCTCCAGAAAATTTAACCAATACTCTTTTTCTTTTATTGTTCATTAAATTTCTCCTTTGATTTAAAACTATATCAAAATTCGCATTAAAAAAAACTAATTTATTTAATCATTTCCAAAGGATTGATATGAAAATTCTTTTGGGTTACTTCAAAAGTTAAATCACTTTCAACCCTACCTATAATATAACCTTTCTTGATATTTCTACCTACTTTAACCCCAGGGGCAATTTTATCTAAATGCGCATAAATAGTATGTATACCATCTTTATTTTCAACAATCACAACTTGCTTTAAAGTTGGAGTTGCTTTTGCAAAAACTACTTTTCCATCTAAGACATTTCTTACCGCAGCATTAGCACTATCACTTTTTAAAACTACATTTTCATTATAGATCTTAATATTATAAATAGGATCTATATAATTTCCAAATTTTTGCTTTACTGTGTAAGATTCTAAAGGAGCTATTGTCTTAGGACCACTATAGCGCTTAACACTGCTTGTTTGATAGCTTGAACCCACTTGTTTTATGTTTGAATTTGACTTTTTATCATCCTTTTTTTGTGCTAATTTTTCTTCTTCTTTTTCTTTGATAATTTTTAATTTATTGAGTGTTTTTCTTAATTCTTGCTGTTGGGCTTGCAAACTAGAAAGTTTTCTAGTATAAATTTCTTTATCAGTTTTTTGTTTAGCTATTTCTTGCTCTTGTTTTTTTCTAAGATTTTTAAGCTCATCAATTTGATCTTTATAAACTTTTAAATTATTATTAATTGTAGTAATTTGTCTTTGCTTTTCTTCTATTTTTTTGCTCACATCTTCATAATCTTTTGAAATTTGATAAAATTCTTCTTTGAAAATTTTATCCAAAACCCCAACTAATTCCAAAGCAATAATACTATCTTCACTTTCAATATAATTTTTAGGGATTGCTAAATCATAAGCAAAATCTTTAGCAATTAAATCAATTATTTTTCCTTCGATCTTATTTTTATTTTGCAAAAGATCTTTATTTTGCGCATTAAGCTGTTCTAATGCTTTTATTTGAGTTTTCACAGATCCTTCAAGTTTAGAAGTTTTTGAAGTTAAGGTGCTAATTTCTGAAGCAATTTTTTTTAAATTTTTCTCATTATCTAAAATTTCACTAGCTAAATCTTCTAATTTTTTAGATAATTGCTTTACTATGCGTTCATTTTCTTTAATATCTTTTTGCTTTTGTGCAATTTCATTTGCAAATAAAACAGAAAAGGAAAATAAAAAAAGCAAAAAGCATTTTTTCATTTTCTAACCTTAAACATCACAAAATTCACACAAGCAAAACAAACACAAAGCATTGCTAAAAAAATCAAAAATAAATGCGTGAAAATACTTATTTTAGGTAAGCTAATGTCTACACTTTGTAAAGCTAGTTTAATGGATTCAAGATCATAAACTTGGGTAAAAAATAATACAAGCAATAAAAATGCTATAAAACAATCAATAAAAACTATCTTATAAAGCATAAAAGATCTAAACCAAAATGGGGCGCCAAGCAAGCACATGATTTCCACTCTTTGAGTATGCTCGAAAAGCCAAATTTTCATTTGTTTAAGTAATAATACAAAACTAAGCAATATTATAATAAACAAGAAAAACCATAATAAAAATTTCACTAAAACTAAAAGTTTATAAATTTTTGTATGCGTTTTTGCAAAAGTCTCCACTCTAGTAATGTTAGGATTTTTTAAAAGTTTATCTTTTAAAATGTTTAACTCATCTTCTGACAAAAGCTTATTAAGCTTCAAAGTATAAAATTTTGGCAATGTAGCCTTTAAAACCTCTATGTTTTTAGCTGATATATCATTTTTAAGTCTATCTATCATTTCATTTGGATTTAAAATTTCTAAAGACTGAAAATGACTTACTTGATCCTCTATGCTTTTTTTATCTAAGTGAGTTTTTCCTACTAAAATGATATTATAATCTTTATTTAAAAGTTTTTCATAATATTCAATAGTTTTATTTGTGATAATCAAAAACTCAAAAGCAAACATCATCACCATTAAAGCAAATATTAAAGAAAGATGATTTTTAAAAGATTTCATTCATTCTCCCATTTTCTATATTAAAACGACGATAATCAAGTCTTAAATTAGTAGGAATTCTATGTGTGACAACTACCACACAAGTTCCAAGTATTTCTCTAGCTGATTTTAATAAAGTCCATATAATATCTGAAGAATACTCATCTAAATTTCCCGTTGGCTCATCGCATAAGAGTAATTTTGGATTATGTGCTAGGGCTCTTGCCATAGCCACGCGTTGCTGCTCTCCACCTGAAAGTTGAGCTGGCTTTTTATCAGCTTTGAAAGTTAAATTTACATGCTTTAAAAGCTTTGCAGCTTGTTCTTTACATACATTTTTACTATAACCTTTAATCATCAAAGGTAACATTACATTTTTTTCTACACTAAATTCTTGAACCAAACGATAATCTTGAAAAATAATTCCTATTTTTTGCCTAAGCTGCAAAAGTTCAGCATTAGAAATATCCACTAAATCATTATTGCAAACCTTTAAATTTCCACTTATTGGCTCCAAATCCCCATAAAAAGATTTTAACAAAGTTGATTTTCCACTACCACTTTTTCCTGTGATAAAAACAAAATCATTATCTTTTAGCGAAAAACTAGCATTTTCTATAACAAGCTCATCATAACCAAGACAAAGCTTTTTGGCTTCTATCATCACTGCTTTTTCCTTATCATTTGTTTGATAATTATTTAAATCATTATTATTTAATATAAGAATACAATATTTCTCTTAATTTTTCTATAGCTTTTAAATTTTCTTTAGTTTTAAAAGGTTGCTCAAAGATAAATTCTATCTTTTGTAAGTTTAATACTATATAAACATGTTCAGGTTTATAAAAAGCACCAAAAGCTATTTTAATAACAAGTTCTTCATCTTTAATATACATTTTTTCAAAATGCAAGAAAAAATCTTCGCCTTTAAAAACTTCATTTTTAAAATTCTTTTTTATACAAGCTAATTCTTTTGTATTTAATTTTAAATCCTCAATAGCAAATTTTTGATTTTTATTCAAGCTTTTACTCTTGCTAAAACCACTAATGATTAAATCATATATATCTTTATTTTGTCTTTTCCAACGATCTTCATATTTACTTGAAATTTCTAAATTTTCATTTTTTTTGATTAAAGCTTTTAAATGTGAGAAAGTTAAAAAAGTCTCCAAAGTAAAATCAAAATACAAAAAACTATCCGTTCTAAGTTCAAATTGTCCATCTTCTTTTAAAACCCTAGCACATTCATTTGCAAAATTTAACCCCACTACTCTACGGTGAGGCTTTTTATCCCAAGGAACAGGAAAATGCAAAAAGATTTTATCCACAAGATTAGATTCAAGTACGCTTAATAATAATCTTGCATCAGTTTCTATTAATAAAACATTGTTTAAATTTTCACTTAAAGCAAGTTTAGCTACTTGTTCTAATGCGGGAGTGTAAATTTCTATACCAACTATCAGTACATTAGGATTTTGCCTAGCTTGATAAAGTAAATGTCTACCGCTTCCAAAACCTATTTCAATATAAATTTGTTTTTTATTTTTTATTTGTTCTAAAATTTCTTTTAAATCATTAGCAATTAAAGGTGTTTTTTGGATTAACCTTGTGTGTTTTAGCGCCACAGCTTCACAAACTACATCTTGAGTAAAATTTTCTTTAAATACAAGTAAAGCCTTTTGCAAATATCCAATTTGTGAAGGCTTAGTATGTTTTTCACCCTTTATAAGCCATTCTTGTTTTTTTTCATCTTTTTTAATTTGTAAAAAAAATTTTTCTTGATTTATACGCGTAAAAAGCAAATCAACATTTTCACCTTTGGCAAGCCATAAGAATTCAACTCCATCTTTTTCAAAAGGAAGTTGAATTTCTTTTAAAATTTTACACTTAAAATTTGGCATTATTTTACTGCTGTAAATTTATCAGAAGCTTTTGATTCTATGCCATTTGCATCAATTGCAATAACTTCATAACTATATACTTTTCCAGGAGCTGCAGTAATATCTTTTAATTGTTTAGATTTAATCTCTTTAAACACAGCATTACTTCCACCACCACTTCTTTTAACTATGTATTCTTTAGCTCTATCATCATTATCAATCCACTCTACTCTAATACCATCATCTTCAACAGCACACAAAACAATACTTGGCGCTAATGGTGCTCCTAGGGTAATACCTTCAACAGGCTCACTTGCTATAGGACTTTCTAGGCCATCTTTATCGACCATACTAACTTTATAATATCTTTTTTCAGCCACACCTTTAACCACATCTTCATAAGTATTTTCAGAAGTTTTAGCTACCACACTAAAAGGTAAAAAAGTAGTTGAACTTGAATAAATTTTATAATAAGCAAAATCAGCATAATCAATTTTATCCCAAGTTAAAATGATTTTTCTTGGTGCGTCTTTACTTGCTTGTAAATTACTTACCATAGGAGGAAGGGCTTTGGTAGTTGATTCTACTATTTTACTTGGAGTGCTTTTAATACCATCATAAGTTAAAGCTATGATTCTATATTGAAAACTTTCATCAGGTTTTAGCGAATCATCTATATATTCAGCACTTAAGCGATTTTTGATTCTAGCTAATTCTTTAAATTTCATATCTTTCATATTTGCACGCTCAATGATGTATGAATTTACTCTTACATCAGGATGTGGTCTCCAAACTATTTTTACACGATTTGGCAAACCAACAATAGCTTGCACAAAAGGCACTGGATCAATCACTCTATTTGTAAAAGCTTCTATACTTACACCATCTTGAGAAACTTGTCCAAGTTCATTAAAGGTTTTCATAGAATAATAATATCTTGTATTTGGTGCTAAATTTGTATCAGTATAGTGAGTTTGAAATTTATTTTTGATTTTTGCTATAAGCTCCATAGGTGCACCAGCTGCATTTGCTCTATAAATATAATAACCTGCTATATTTTGATCATACAAAGGTTCCCATTCAAACGCTATACTTGTAATATCACTTATACTTTTAATACTTGATATTTTTGGTAAAGTATCATTTACTTGAGCAATTTGCGGTGAACTTACGCTACAAGCACTAAAAGCTAAAGCAGAACTTAAGATAATCCAATGAAGTTTTTTCATCTATCTCTCCTTGTGTAAAATTTTCTTTTAAAATTTGATAAAAATCATCAAACATAGGAGCTTTTACAAACATCAACTCTTTAGTCCTAGGATGAATAAAATAAATCAAATACGCATGAAGCATTACTCTATTATACTTTATTTTTCCTTTATATCCGTATAATTCATCTCCTAAAATATAGCGATTAAAATCTGCTAAATGCACCCTGATTTGATGAGTTCTTCCTGTGTATAACTTAGCAGCTATCAAAGAGCAATTTTTAGCACTTAATAAATTTATAAAATCTGTTTTTGCATTTTTTGCTAAAGGATTTTTAGTATTTGTAGTAATTTTTTTAAGCCTATTGCTAGGACAACGCATAATAGCTTTTTCATTACTCATTTTATCATTTTTCAAAGGCAATTCACTCAAAGCAAGATAAAATCTACCCATACTTTTATCCAAAAGCTGATTTGCTAAAAATTGATGTGCTTGATTGTTTTTAGCTATGATGATAGCTCCACTTGTGCCCTTATCAAGTCTATGTACAAGCCCTGCTCTATGTTCTCCATTTAAATTTGACAAAGCATAGCCCTTATGCAAAAGCCAATCCACCAAAGTCGCTTCTTTAACACTACTTGCACCATGCACGACAACATTAGGAGCTTTGTTTAAAACTAAAACATCATCATCTTCATATAAAATTTCTACATCAAACTCAGGCGTGTAGCTTTCTTTGGCTTCTTTTACTAAAGGTAAAAAAATACTTATTTCATCTTTTTGTTTTATTTTTTTAGAACTTTTATTTTCTATTTTTTCATTAATATATATGCAGTTTTCTTTGATTAGTTTAGCAACTTGCGAACGACTTTGCTTAAGTATATCTGATAAAAAAACATCCAATCTTTCTTCACAAAGTGATGAAATTTTTAGCATATTATATTTCCTTGTGATAAAATTTGCAATTTTAGCATATAATTATGTAATATTTTATAAAAAAAGGGTAGCTTTGATAAAACTCGATAGAAGAATTTTAACACATTTTGACTTTGTACAACCTCTTTTAGTGTTACCTATCATAGCTATATCTTTTCTTTTAATTTATGAGGCAAATACGCGCTTAGCTGAAAAACAATTTATCTATACTTTAGTGGGTTTTGCAGGATTTGCGTTTTTTTTCTTTTTACCCTTAAGAAGACTAATGTGGCTTATACCTGTGTTATATTGGATTAATATAGCTTTACTTTTAAGTGTGGATATTTTTGGTGTTGAAAAACTTGGAGCTAGAAGATGGCTTGAAATACCTTTTACGCATTTTACCATACAACCTTCTGAAATTTTTAAGCCCTCTTTTATTTTAATGTTAGCTTATTTGATTTATCAAAATCCTCCACCGCCTAATGGCTATGGCTTAAAACAATTTTTAAAGCTAAGTTTTTATATTTTGCTTCCATTTTTACTTATAGCAGGAGAACCTGATTTAGGAACAGCTTTAGTGCTTTTAATAGTAGGCTTTGGAACGCTTTTTATCATAGGGGTAAATTATAAAATTTGGCTTAGTATTTTTTTAGCTATAGCCATAGCCTCACCTATTATTTATAGTGATTTTTTAAAGCCTTATCAAAAACAAAGAATTCATGATTTCTTAGCTGAGGAGCCAAGTTACCATGTAAAACAATCCATCATCGCTATAGGAAGCGGTGGTTTGAGCGGAAAAAAAGCAGATGAAGCTACACAAACACATTTTAAATTTTTACCTATTTCTACGAGTGATTTTATCTTTGCATATTTGTCTGAAAGATTTGGTTTTATCGGTGCAGTTGTAATCATACTACTTTACACCTTACTCATTTTTCATTTATTGAGTTTAAATTATAAGCTCAAAGATGATTATTTTACAAGAGTAGTGACAAATTGCATTGCTTTATTTATTTTCATATATGTAGCGGTAAATATATCAATGACCATAGGTTTTGCCCCTGTTGTTGGTATACCTATGCCATTTTTTAGCCATGGGGGGAGTTCTTTTGCTACCTTTATGATTTTCTTTGGAATTTTACAAAATTTAATAACCTTTAGATATTTAGCAATAGAAAAAGCAGTAAAAATAAAATTCTAAATTTAAATTAAGGAAATAAAGATATAATAACATTTTTATTTTAACTTCTGGCGGATTTATAGCTCAGTTGGTTAGAGCAACCGGCTCATAACCGGTTGGTCGCAGGTTCGAGTCCTGCTAAATCCACCATTTATTTTGCATTACAACTTGATTTTCAAAAAAACATTTTCCAATGATTTTTTAGTATTTTGATGATATTTTTGCAAATTTCTTTCTTTTTGCTTTCTTCTATTTGGAGTTTATCTAAAAAAGTTTCTTCAAGAGTGTTAATAAGTTGCATACATTCTTTTGCATTAAATCTTTCTACTTCGTTTAAAGGTGATAACGCTTTTAACAATAAATCTTTATATTCCATAAGAGTTTTAATATCTACCTCTGAAAGCTGGGCTAACAGAGATAGAAATTGTGCAAAATTATACAGTGGCATATATTTCTTTCTTTTTCCACAACATTATAAAATGTGCCTATATATCCGACTAATAAAATCTTTCATGATCTCCACCACCAAAAGTAACCGCTCGTGTTTCTGTGACATTTACACCTAAAGTATTAAATCTCATTGTAAAAGTAGGAGTATCGGTCAATGGTTTAGTGCACCATGTAGTTGATATTACAACTTTTGCTTCACCAGAATTATCAAATTCTTTATCCCATCTTTGTATAATTGGCACAGTTTGACCAAGGCCAACATCGAGTTTGGTTCCATCAAAATCAACTTTTTCTCCTGCAATTCCATCGGTTAATGTTAAAGTTGCACTGGTGTAGCATGAAGCAGGATCTTTCCAAGTATCATATATTGCATGAATGCGTTTTTGCACCTCAATACTTCCTACAATTGCTTCAGAATCAGCTCCATCCCATTCTTTATATTTCACTTTAAGACTAAAAATTCTACCGGTGTGTTCAGTAACTTTTCCAATAGGTTTAAAATTTAAATAAACTGAACCTTTATCATCAGTATGAAGCGTGCCTTTATTTACAAAATTAGTATAACCAAGATACTGATCTGGTTGAACATCTACACTAGAGTTTGGAATTAGTCCATATAGCTCTATAGTTGTTCCTGTATCAAATGGAATATTATTTACATTTATTCTTGGACGAATTGGACCATCAAATACAGCTGTTTCACTAGCTTTTTCACTTCCATCTTCATATTCAACGCTTACTGTTACCGGACGAGCAACAGGATTAATTGTTCTAAACTTAGTTAGTGCAACACCTTTACTATCAAAATATTTTGGAATTAGATCTTCTTTTGGAAGCACTCCATCGCCGACAATGCTCCATTTTATTTTTGCATAAGGAGTGCCTTTTGCCAATATACTGACAGCTTCAAGCAAATATGGATTTAGCCTTGTTTTACCAAGAGTTAATTGAATTGGAATCTTCTTATAATTTAATTCTTTACTTAAATTTTTACCCAT
>NZ_JANQDA010000028.1:0-9097 GCF_024723655.1 Campylobacter sp. RM5063
AAGGGTAATAAATTTATATTGGAAATTATGTGATTTTGATATAATTACTAGATATAGATTTTTAAAATATGAAAAGGAAAAAATGACAGCGTATATTAGTATAGGAACAACCAATAGTGGCAACCAAGAAAGACAAGGCTTTTTAATGCAAAATGAAAATAAACTTTTGCAACAAGGTTATATCTATCCAAAATCTCTTAGAATGGCAAATAGACATTGGGTTTTAGTCGATATAGTTTTAGAGCTTATAAAAAAAGATAAATTAAGTCAAAATCCATTGGACGATTTAGAAGATGTGCGTTTGATTAAGGCTGTTGAGAATTTCAAAATAGAAGCCACAATGCATAAAGATAAGAAATTTATATTTTCTGCAGAAGGGATAGTTTGGGATTTTTCTACTAAAAGACATATAGAAATTCTTAAAAGTGTTTTAAATGCTTTAGGATTTGATGAAATTTATGAAATTATTTACTTTAGAGATACTCTTGGATATTTAAATTCTCATTGTTCTCAAGATATTAAAAATAATATGGGGTTTTATAGTGCTGATTTTAAGCCTGATGAGCATCCTAGAAAATATATATTTGATTATAAGTGGATTTGTGAGAGCCATATAGAAGTATTTGGTGAAAAAAGTTTAATAGTGAGACTTTTGAAGGAAGAATATGTTGGCGGAACATTACTTAAAGATTTTGTATATCATTTAGGTTTAGAATGGGATGATGAATTTTCATTAAAGCAAAATAAAAATGAAAGTTTTAATCTTTTAGGTATGGAGCTTCAAGGAAGACTTATAAAAAAAGATTTGCATGGGCAAAACATAAATTCTTTACTTTATACGGCTAGAAAAATTTTTGAAGGTGCTAATGAGGATAGGTTGAAATTTAGAGTGCAAAAAGAAATAGCAAAAGCTTATGTTGATTATTATGCTCCTTCACTTGAGTGGGTTAGAGCTAAGTATTTTCCACACAGAAAAAGCTTATTTGAGCCGATTAATTGGGATGAGTATGAAGAAAATCCAACCTTAACCCAAACCAAAGAAAGTGATTGGGATAAAATAGCTGATTTTATAGCAGAAATTATTGTGTCTAAAAATAAAATTATCCAGTCTTTAAAAAGTAATTAACGCAATGTTTTAACATTGCGTTAATTATATGCTTTTTCTAGCATATTTTTGATACTTTGAAAATCTTCAAAATTTTCAGGACTTATAAATTCAGCATTGAGACTTTTTCCATAGTGCTTTTCAATTTCAGCTACTAAAGCCATAATATCAATACTATCTATAATGTCTTCACTTACTAAATTTTGCATTGTTTCATCAATATCGGTTCTCTCTATGTTCATAAAAAATTTTTTAATATTTTGCATATTTATCCTTTTTTTGTTTAAAATAATAATGATTATTATATCTTATTAATATTGAATTTTATAAGAATTTGATAATATATTATCTTTATTAATTTGAGAAAGTTTTAAATGATTGCAAGTGTTATTTGGCTTACAGGTTTAGCAGGTAGTGGAAAAAGTACTATAGGTAAAGCATTATATGAGAAATTAAAAAATGAGCATAAAAACATTATCTATCTTGATGGAGATGAATTAAGAGATTTGCTAGGACATTATAGCTATGATAAGCAAGGTCGTATAGATGTAGCATTAAAAAGATCCCAATTTGCTAAATTTTTAAATGATCAAGGTATGATAGTAGTTGTAACAACCATATCTATGTTTAATGAAATTTATAAATATAATAGAGAAAATTTAAAAAATTATTTTGAAATTTATATTAAATGCTCAATGGAAGAATTAATAAAAAGAGATCAAAAAGGACTTTATACAAAAGCTTTAAATGGTGAAATTAAAAATGTTGTAGGTGTTGATGTAAAATATGATGAACCAAATGCACATTTTATACTAGATAATTCATTGCAGGATAATTTAGATAAAAAGGTCGATATAATATTTGATTTAGTAATAAAGGAGTTTCATGAAACAAGGTGATTTTAGTGAAGTTGCAAAACATTATCACAATAGACCAGCATACTCAAGTATGCTTATAGAAAAGCTCATAAAATGTGTAAATGATCAAAATAAAAGCATATTAAAAGTTGTAGAAGTAGGAGCGGGTACGGGAAAGCTTACTAAAATGCTTGCTGATGAGTTTAACCTTTGTATAGATGCAGTCGAGCCAAATGATAATATGCGTGAAGAGGGTATTAAATTTACTCAAAATTCACAAAATATTACTTGGTATAAAGGCAGTGGAGAAGAAACTACCATGCCTAGTAATTATGCTGATTGGGTAATCATGGCCAGTTCTTTTCACTGGACAGATCCTAAAAAATCCTTACCTGAGTTTGCAAGAGTGCTTACAGGGGGGGGGTATTTCACTGCTATATGGAATCCACGCCATATAGCTAAAGGCTCTGTGTTTTATGAAATTGAAGAGGAAATTAAACATATTATACCAGAGCTTACTCGTGTAAGTAGTGGAACTCAAAATGTTAAAAATTGGGAAGAAATCTTAGTAAGTACTGGAGATTTCACAGACTGCTTTTTTATGGAGTGCGATTATAAAGAGCTTTGGAGTAAAGAGCGTTATCTTGGGGCTTGGCATTCTGTAAATGATATTCAAGCACAAGCTGGAAAAGCTAGATGGGAAGAAATTTTAAAAATGATAGAAAATAAAATTTCTTCTATGGATATGATTGAAATTCCTTATAAAATCCGTGCATGGACGGTGCATAAGGCATAGTAAAATCCTTTAGCTTTTTTAGCTTTGCTATTAAAGTTAAAGGAAAAAAATGGAAAAAATAGTAGAAGAAGTTTGGGATTATACTAAGCATGCAAAATTTTATTCATATAGACCAAATTATGCACCACTTAGTATAGATATGCTAGTAGAGCTTGCTAAAAGAACTAGTCAAAGTTCAAAGATAAAAGTTGCAGATATTGGAGCAGGTACAGGGAATTTAAGTATTATGCTTTTAGAGAGAGCTTGTAAAGTGGTAGCGGTTGAGCCAAATGATGCAATGCGTGAAATTGGTATAGAAAGAACTCAAGGTCAAGATGTAGAATGGGTAAGAGCTACCGGTATTGACTCTACTTTAAAAGATGGAGAGTTTGATTGGGTGAGCTTTGGAAGTAGTTTTAATGTGATGGATAGATCAATGGCGCTAAAAGAAAGTCATAGATTGCTCAAAAAAGGATGTTATTTTACTTGTATGTGGAATCATAGAGATTTAAATGATCCTATTCAAAAAATAGCAGAAGATATTATTGTTAGTTTTGTTCCAAATTATACAAGAGGCACAAGAAGAGAAGATCAACGCCCTATTATAGAAGCACATAAAGAGCTTTTTGATAATATTATTTATTTGGAAGAAGATTTTTACTTTCATCAAAGTGTAGATAATTATATCAATGCTTGGAAAAGTGTAAAAAATCCTTATTGGGATCTTGAGACTAAAGAAGGTAATGAGTTGTTTGAGAAAATCACTGATAAGTTAAAACAAGAATTACCAGGTGAATTTGATATCAAATATACAACAAGAGCTTGGAGTGCAAAAAAAATATAAAAGAGTGATATTATGGATAGATTAGTTTTTCAAACAAAAGCAAGAAATTTACAGAATTTAAAAAATATACTTAAAAATGCAAAAGTTTTAGATGTAGTTATCACTTCTTTAAAAGAAATCATTCAAGATAAAGAAGAAGTGCTTAAAAAAATTATCAATCTAAATGCGAAAAAACTAATCATCCGTAGTTCTTCTAATAGCGAAGATAGTTTAAAAAGTTCCAATGCTGGAGCTTTTTTAAGTTTGGCTAATGTAAATATTAATGATAAAAGCCAACTTTTTAATGCTTTAGAAAAAGTAAGTCATTCTATGCCTAGTGAGAATGATGAAATTCTAATCCAACCTATGCTTTTAGATATTAAAAAGTGTGGTGTTGCTTTTAGTGTAGATAAGGATAATTTTGCTCCATATTTTTGTATAGAATATGATGAAAACGGCTCTAATAGTTCCATTACAGATGGAAGTGCTAAAAATGCTAAAACATATTTTCACTACCGTGAAAATGAAGATATAAAAGATCCATATATGCAAAAAGTTATTTTATTATTAAAAGAACTTGAAAGTTTATATGGTTGTAATTTTTTAGATGTAGAATTTGCTTTTAATGAGCAAGATGAACTTTTTTGCTTGCAAGTTAGACCTTTAATAATGCAAGAAAAAATTAATCTTTTTAATAACCTGCCTAAAGAAGCTTTACATAGACTTTATAAAAGATTTGTATCTTTACAAGAACCAAGATCTAGAGTGCTTGGAGATAAAGCCATTTTTGGTGTAATGCCTGATTGGAATCCAGCAGAAATTATAGGACTTAGACCAAAAAGATTAGCTTTTAGTCTTTATAAAGAAATCATTACAGATAATATTTGGGCTTATCAAAGAAATAATTATGGCTATAGAGATTTAAGATCGCACCCTTTAATCCATTCTTTTTTAGGTATTCCTTATGTAGATGTGAGACTTTCTTTTAATTCTTTTATACCAAAAACACTGGATGAGAGTATTGCTAAAAAGTTAGTTAATTATTATTTAAATAAATTATATGAAAATCATGAGTTACATGATAAAGTAGAATTTGATATAGTATTTTCTTGTTATGATTTTCATATGGCTGATAAATTAGAACGCTTATTAGATCATGGTTTTAATAAAAATGAAATCAAACGCATTGAATTTTCTTTACTAAACCTTACCAATTCTATTGTTAATATTAAAAATGGCTTGTGTTTAAAAGATATAGAAAAATCAAAACAAATGATTGTATATTATGAAAATATTATGCATTCAGATTTTTCACCATTAGATAAAATTTATTGGCTTTTAGAAGAGTGTAAAAGATATGGAACATTACCATTTGCTGGTGTTGCAAGGGCTGCGTTTGTGGCTATGACTATGCTTAATTCTTTGGTGGAAATTGGATTTTTTAGCAAAGAAGAAAAAAATGAATTTTTAAATTCTCTTCATACCGTTAGTAAAACTTTGAGTTATGAATTAGCAACTTTAAATGAAAATAACAAACAAGATTTTTTAAAACAATTTGGTCATTTAAGAGCAGGGACTTATAATATTTTATCTCCAAGGTATGATGAGGATTTTGATGGGTATTTTGATTTAAAACAAAAAAGTGAAATTCAAAAAGAAAAGGAATTTAAGATTAGCGATGATAAATTGCAAAAACTTGATCAAATTTTAAAAGAACATGGAATTGAAGTTAATGCAAAAGAATTTTTTAGCTTTTTAAAAATAGCTATAGAAGGACGCGAATTTATTAAATTTGAATTTAGCAAGCTCTTATCTAAAGCTATATCACTGATAGAGGATCTTGGAAATTATTATGGAATATCTAAAGAAGATATGGCCCATTTGGATATTAAGAGTATTTTAAATTTGTATTCTAGTGTGTATTCTAAAAATCCAAAAGATAAATTTTTGAGTGAAATTAATGAAAACAAACAAGAATATCAATTAAGTTTAGCTATAAAACTTCCGGCTTTACTAACTGATGCACATCAAATATTTGGGTTTTTTACTAGCTATATTCATCCAAATTTTATCACGCAAAAAAGCATTAGTGCTAATATTGCTTTAGAAAATGAACAAGATTTAAAAGGCAAGATAGTGTTAATCTATGCAGCTGATCCTGGATATGATTATTTATTTACTAAAGATATTGCAGGTTTTATCACTTGCTATGGTGGTGCAAATTCACATATGGCTATTAGAGCTTCTGAACTTGCTATGCCTGCTGTTATTGGCGTAGGTGAAGAGAATTTTAAAAAATATCTTCAAGCAAAAAAAATTAAAATTGATTGTCAAAGTGAGCAGATATTTTGTCTATGAAATTTATAGCTATTAGTCAAAGAATTTTAGAAAATCAAGATTATTATGAATTAAGAGAGTGTTTGGCACTTGATTGGGGAAGTTTTTTTAAAAAAGAATTAAGTGAGTTTTTACCTCTTCCATTGAGTTATGAAATTGATTTTAAAAATTATATCTCTAGTATTAGTGCTGTGATTTTAAGTGGGGGTAATGATTTAAGCTCTTGTAAATTTTCTTTTGTTAATCAAAAAAGAGACGAATATGAGAAAAACATTATAAAACATTGTATGCAAGATAATATCCCTTTGCTTGGAATTTGCAAAGGAGCACAGATGATTGCTTCTTATTTTAATTCTACCATTTGTCCTTGTAAAGATCATATTGGAAATCATGAAGTGTATTTAAAAGATCAAATAATTAATGTTAATTCATATCATAATTTTGCTATTAAAACATTAGGTAATGAGCTTGAGGCGTTAGCAAATGCAAAAGATGAAACAATAGAAGCTTTTAAGCATAAAAAATTTAGTATTTATGGTCTAATGTGGCATATTGAAAGAGAAAATGGTATGAGCGAAAAAAGTATTTTTAATGCGTGGTTAAAGGATATAAAATGAGAGCTATAATTTTAGCAGCAGGGTTTGGTTCAAGGTTAATGCCTTTAACAAAGAACAATCCAAAATGTATGGTTGAATATAAAAATAAAAAAATCATAGACTATGAAATTCAAGCTTTAAAAGAAAATAATATTCATGAGATATGTGTAGTTGGTGGATATTTATTTGATGTTTTAAAGGATTATGTAGGTAAAAATCATAATTTGGAGTTGTTTTATAAAAATGAAAACTATGATAAAACTAATATGGTTCAGACTTTATTTTGTGCTAGAGATTTTTTGCAAAAGTGTATTGAGGATGAGCAAGATTTGATTATTTCTTATGCTGATATAGTTTATTTTAAAGATAGTATAGAAAAACTCAAACAATCAAAAGATGATTTTGCTGTTATTGTGGATAAAACTTGGAAAGAACTATGGGTAAAAAGGTTTGAAAATCCACTTGATGATGCTGAAACTTTAAAATTAGATGATGATTTTATAGTAGAGCTTGGCAAAAAAGCAAAAAGTTATGATGAAATTCAAGGGCAATATATAGGCTTATTTAAATTTTCTCATCATTTTTTAAAAGAAGTTTTAAAAACTTATGATGAGCTTGATAGAACTTTACTTTATGATGAAAAAGATTTTAAAAATATGTATATGACAAGTTTTTTACAAATTTTAATTAATAAATACAAAAATGCAAAAGCTATAAAAATCAATGGAAATTGGTGCGAGATAGATTTTATGAGCGATTTAAGAGTGGAGATTTAAGAGTTTTTACTCAAAACCTTCCTATCAATCTTCCCATTTGCATTTAAAGTAAATTGTTCTATTTTAACAAATTTTTTAGGTATCATGTAAATAGGGAGTTTGTCTTTTAAAAAGTTTTTAAAATCTAACTCTTCCTTACTTTCATAAAAGCAAATAATTTCTTCTTTAAAAATACAAGCACAATTTCTTACATTCTCATGAGAATTTATAATACTTTCTATCTCTCCAAGTTCTATGCGATGACCCATATATTTGATTTGATGATCTATCCGTCCATAACATAAAAGTTCGCCAAATTCATTATAAGCTACCACATCACCTGTTTTATAAAGCAAGTCTAGGTAATTATCATGCAAAGGATTTTGCATAAAAGCTTGCTTTGTTTTTTCTTTATCGTTGTAATAGCCTAAAGAAAGACAAGTTCCTCTTACATAAAGCTCGCCTTTAACTCCCACTTGACTTGAAGTAATTAAATTTAAATTCTCATCAAAGACTAAAAGTTGGGTATTTTTACATGCTTTTCCTATAGGCAAAAGCTCATCATCGCTAAATTGTCTATCAACTATGTAAAAAGAGCATACATCGGTAATTTCAGTAGGTCCATAAAGATTAGCAAATAAAGTACTAGAAAGGTATTTACGCCAAATGTTGAGTTGTTTATTTGGCATGATTTCGCCACAAAAAAGAATTTTGTTTAAATGCCTTAGTGTAAAGGCTTCAAGAGCATTGGTATTAGCAAAATAAATCAGCACTGAAGGTACCCAAAAAATTGTTGTTATTTTTTCTTGTTCTAGATACTCTAAAATTTTATTTGGAAAAGCAAAAAGATGATTAGGCAGTATATGAAGCGTAGCTCCCATTTTAACAGAGCTAAATATATCTAATATGCTATTATCAAAGTAAAATGGCGCTTGATTAGCAAGTATATCTTCATGGCTTAGCTTAAAAGTTTCACATACCCAAAAAGTATAATCAATCACACTTTTATGGCTTATACTTACTCCTTTTGGAGTTCCTGTGCTTCCGCTTGTAAAAAAGACATAAAGTAAGTTTGTATCTATGTGATTATTTAAAGCTTTTTCTAAAGCATTTTCATTTATAACAAAGCTTTCAAAATCTTCTGTGAAAATGGTATCAAGATTAAAATCTAAATTTAATTTTTTAGAAGTAATTAAAAGCTTTGGTTTTAAAACTTCTATAACTTTTTCTACACGCTCTTTGGGACTTTTTTCATCTAAAAGTGTATAAAAATTCCCACTTTTTGCTACACCAAAAAAAGAAAGCAGACAATCAATCCCTTTAGGAAGCATGATTAATACAGGATCTTGTGTATTTTTAGTAGGAAGTTTAGAAAGAATTTTACTTGCTATTTTTTTACTTAAATCATCAAATTCTTTATAGCTTATACTTCTACCATTAAACTCAACAAAAGCATTTTTACTTCCAAATTTAGCAACACTTTCTTGTAAAAAATCATTGATATGAGTTGTCATTTTATTCCTTTAGCAAACAATAAGGGTTATCCTTTAAAGCTTTTAATGTTTTTTCTAAATAGTTTTTCATGTTGATATTTATTATATGAGCATTGGAAAAATTTAAAATATTAAAATTATTATCATTTTTTAAAATAGCTACTTGTTTATCAACATCTAAATCTGAATTTTCATTCAATTTCCTAACATAGTATTTAATATTTTTTTGGAGTATTTTACCATCTTCATCAATAATTTTTCCACTAAAATTTTTAAAATATCTATATGGAACATGAGCTTTTTCTTCTATGAAATGACTAAAAGTGTACCCAGCTATTTTAGAGCCAAATAAAACT
>NZ_JANQDA010000029.1:0-8080 GCF_024723655.1 Campylobacter sp. RM5063
CCACTGATTTTATCAATAGTGGAATTTGGTAATAAACCGCTTATTTTTAATACATAATCTGAGTCATAATCTATAGTTTTATCTAATGTTTTCCAAAAACTGACTTTATAAGAAGGATATTCTATTTTTGGAGTATATATAGTTCCATCTATATAAGTTAATGTTTTAGTGAGGTTTTGGCCTAAGGTATTTACATTAATTATAGGATTAGTTTTAAATGGAGCTTTAGAAGTAATAACTGCCTTAGCTTCACCGCTAACATTAAATACTTTATCAGTCTTAGTTAAAGTAGCATCCCCACTTAAACTCCATTCTATTTTTTCATTAGGCTTACCACCTTTTAAAGTTACTTCGGCATTTTTATTAGGTTCTGCAATGATAGTACTTGGATCAGCATTAAAGGAAATAGCGTATTGATAAAGTTTGATTTTATCTAAATTAAGCTCCTTTTTAATACTACCTTGTTTGATATAATTAAACTTAATAGCAATATCTTTAACACTATAATCACTAATACCACTAAATTCTAAAGTAGCTTCACCTTTATCACTAACATTAAAGCTTTCTTTTTTAGCTTTTACTCCTTTACTTCCACTGATTTTATCAATAGTGGAATTTGGTAATAAACCGCTTATTTTAATATTAAAATCATCTATATAATCTATAGTTTTTTCTTGGGTTTTAAAGCTTGGATATTCTACTTTAGGAGTATATTCTTTAATCTCATAAGGCAATTCTTTTTTAAGATCTTTAGTCATAGTTTTAACTTCTAAATTTGGATTAACTTTAAATGGAGCTTTAGAAGTGATAACTGCCTTAGCTTCACCACTAGCATTAAATGTTGTCTATTTTTTCATTAGGTTTACCACCTTTTAAAGTTACTTCAACATGATCAAGTTTTGGATCTTTTAAAGCTTTGTTATTATCACTTTCATAAGCATGAATTTTATCTTTACTAAAACTAATGCTTGGGGTGTATTGGTGGAGTTTGATAGCATAAGTTTGCTCAGCTTTTTCATCTCCTTTTTTAATATAGTTAAAAGTTATAGTTATTTCTTTTTGACTAAAATCATTAATGCCTTCAAATTCTAAAGTAGCTTCACCTTTATTATTAACTTCCACTTCTTCTTTTTTAGGTTTAATGATTTGTGTTTTAGTAATACTTATTTTAGAATTAGGTAAAAGATTGCTTACTTGTACACTAAAATCAGTTTTATAATCTAGAGTATCTTCTTTTTCAAATTTAGGAGAGAAACCTTCTACTTTAGGAGTATATTCTTTAATCTCATAAGGCAATTCTTTTTTAAGATCTTTAGTCATAGTTTTAACTTCTAAATTTGGATTAACTTTAAATGGAGCTTTAGAAGTGATAACTGCCTTAGCTTCACCACTAGCATTAAATGTTGCTTCTTGATTGCTTAAAGTAGCGTCTCCACTTAAACTCCATTCTATTTTTTCATTAGGTTTACCACCTTTTAAAGTTACTTCAACATGATCAAGTTTTGGATCTTTTAAAGCTTTGTTATTATCACTTTCATAAGCATGAATTTTATCTTTACTAAAACTAATGCTTGGGGTGTATTGGTGGAGTTTGATTTCTCCACTTACTTCTTGAGTGCTAGCTGCGCTTTGATTATAAGTAGCAATGATTTGTAATCTTTTAATATTAAAATCTTTTACTCCTTCAAATACTACCTTACTCTCACCTTTATCATCAGCTGTACTTTCTTTATCGTTACTAATTCTTAAAGTTTTATTGCTTTGTATATCTTTAGCCTTCCATAAAACTTTTGTTTTTGGCATTAAACCTTTAAGTTTTACTTCAAAGTCGCTTTTATAATCAATCATTCCTTTTTCAAAGTCTTGATGAGTCACAGGATCTTTTCCAGTAGGAAGCTCCATAGTGGCTGTATAATTTTTAATCTCTAAATCTTTACTTTTTTCTTTTACTAATTCATCACTCATATTCTTAGCAATGATTTTTACTTTTTCATTTCCACTAAGTCCTATGATTTCTACATTACTCTCACCTTTATCATCAGCTATTAAATTAAGCTCCTTAGTAGTTTTATCTTTATCAACAAATAAAGCATTATCTCCTTGTATACTCCATTTAACTTTTGTAGAATTAGCTTTTAAGTTTTTATAACTTGCATGAGTTTTTTCTTTATTACCTATAATAGCTTTATCTAAGATAATATCATTATCTCCATAAATTGCTATTTGAACAAATGTTTTTAAAGTAACTCCCAATACATTAGCAATGATTTCAGCTTTTTCTTTATCTTTCATGTTTACATCAGGTTTATAGATGATATTTGAATTTCCATCTTTATCAGTTTTATCTGAATTTGGCGTTTTTTCTAAACTTCCTTTACCATTTAATTTCCAATGAATTGCCAAATCGCCTGCTAAATCATTTCCTGTAAATGTGATTAGAGATTTTTCATATCTTTGTATATTAGAAGGTTTAGCAAATATCCTAAAGTCTTCTTTTGGAGCTATGATAGTAATAGGGAAACTTTCTTGAGCATTCCCTGCTTTAGCAATTAAATTGGTTTGATGGACTCCATAAGAATGGATTATTTTTACAAAAACTTTTCCATTACTATCAGTAATATAATGATTTCCATCTTTTAAGATTACACTTTTTTGTTCAGGAGTTACACTCATAGCAACATTTTTAACTGCTTGATTAAAGCCATCTTTAAGCATAATACAATGAGTATTACCTCCCAAATTTCCGCAATAAGAAATATGATAAGTATTGTTAATAGCTTTATATTCAAGCACCATAGAATAATCTCTATCTATAAAATGAGTTCTAGAGCCTTCAATGGTATTATTTATACCTGCTAATTTTGTATCAAAAGCGTGTTTGAAAGCATCTTTATCTAAAGGTATGTTAAAATTCATAGCTATATTTGTGCCTTGTTTATCACTTTCATTACTTCTTTTATGGCTTAGCGAAAAAGTTAATGCAGGACAGGGTGAGTAAGTAATACCTCCTTCATACACTAAAGGATTTTTTTCTAAATCTTCATAGCAGTTTACATTGCCAAATGGAGCTACTTTTTCTCCATACCATTTACTCATATTAGCAAAAATAGCTACATTACTCATAGAAGGAAAAGCATATTTAATACCCATATCCCAGCCATTAGCAGGGCGTTCTAAGAAAGTTAGATCATTATTTGCATTTTTAAAATCATAACTACTAACCCAATCACTTAATCTTTGATAAATATTAGCATGGAAAGCTAGTGTATCTAACATACTTTCAAAGCCCAAAGATATTCTTTTATGCTCTCTGCTAAAATCATGATCATAAACTAAATTTAATCCTAGCATGATATTTCCTGAATTATCTAATGCTAATGCATTAGGATAATATCTTATACCACCACCAAAATGACCTATGATTCTATTATTATCATATCCACCTATACCGCTTTGTAAAAAATAAGATATTTTTGGATTATCTTCACTCATAATAGGTAAAAGAACTTTAGCATTACCACTTAAACCACCCCTATCATTATAGTTTAAATTAAACTCACTATTAATGGAGTGATTAAGAGCATGTAAATATTCTTGGATTAAAGTATTAGCTTGTAAGCTTAAATAATTGCTTGCTAAATCTCTTATAAGTTCATCTCTTTCTTTACTATCTTTGGCATTATATACATTGCCTATAGTTTGAATAACATTAACAACCTTACTAGATAATTCTTCATCTTCTTTACTAAGATTAGAATCCTTCTTTGGTTTTTCTTCTAATAGCTTTTTGACTCTTGAGTCAATGTTATTATGTTCTTTAAGTATTTGCTTTTGATCATGGTTTACATGATTAAGTGCAAGAGTTTGATTGTTATCTATAATGATTTTATCTTGATTTTTTAAAATCATTATTTGAGAAAAAAGAAAAGTGTGAATGATTAAAACAAGTAAAAGTGTTTTTTTCATATCCCCCCCCCCCGAATCCTTTGCATAAAATTTTTTATTTGTGATGAGAATATGATAACACAAAAAATACAAAAGTGATAAAAAAGTTATAAAAATATTGAAAAATAGCCAAAAAATTAATAAATATAATAATTATTTATAAATTATAATCAAAATTACTTTTATTTTTTATTAAAAAAATGCAAATAGATTTATTATTATTTAAATATATATGAAAAAAACTTATCATTTACTTTTTAAAAACAATGAAAAATAAGCTTTTTGAATTTTTATATTTATATTTTATTATACTATTTAACATTTTTAAAAGTATTAGCATTTAGTATTTTAGATAACAGTGTAAGGTGTATTTATCATATTTGGTATATAAAGTATAAATACTAAGCTTATATATAGTAATAAATAAAGAGTATAAATACCTTATTATACTCTTTAGATAACTACAATATAAAGTTTTTGTATAAATTTGATAATAGTTGTTATAATCTTAAAATTACTTATTAAAAAAATATATTTAATTATAATTTGTATGTTTTTATAATTTGGATAATAGGTAAAAGAATATATATAATATTTAACAGAAAATAAAAAGTGATTAAATAAAGTTAGATATATAAAGATATTTATAGTTTTATATGTTATTTTTATAAATTAAAACAAACATATTTCACAATTAAGCAAGATTAGCCCAACCAAGAATTATTTAGAAACAAAAATTTTTTGAGAAATATAAAAAAATGTCTTTAAGTAAAAAAGAATTTGCTAAAGTATTAGGCGTTTCTTCAGGAACTATTGATAATCTAAGAAGAAAAAATACAATCTATGGAAGTATCTTGCTATGTATTATTTTCCATTGAAGAAATGGCTGAAGTTATATCAGGGGTTAAATCTTTAAAATGAGATTTAACTATACAAATTATTGAATTTTCAAAAGTATATGTTATTTAGATATTTAATTTCTAAAGTATGGATACTTAGACGCTTTCTAAATCCACCATTACTTCTCTATCACGAATTATTACTACAATTAAAATCTTTTGACAAATTAAAAAAAATATTTTTTTATACACACTTTAAAGGAAAATCAGTGATTATTGTAAATGATAGGCAACTTAAAAATTTAACTGTTGATAAAAAACTTATATCAAAGTGCTTGTACTAAAAATTTATATATTGAAGCTAGGGTTTTTCATGGAAATATTGATAAGAATTTTTATTTTAGATATAAACTTAATAAAAAGGGTATTTTTTTAAAATAGGAAAATATCCTATAACCACATTAACACGGACAAGAGAGATTGTAAATGATTATAACGACATGCTATCATAAGGCATTAATCCAAAAGAACATATTCAAAAAGAAAATACTAAAAATCAAAATATAAAAAAGCACTTTATGATACTAATAAAGTTCAAAGTCATAAAACTTCACAGATGAAGCAAGATTTAAAGAATTACTGCTTGCGATTAATAATTACGAGGGTAGTATTTTTACAAAAATTTCTTTGCAAATTAGTCCATATTTATTTTAAGAAGTGCTAATATTATAAATTTAGAATGGAAAGAAGTAGATTTTGAGAAAAAAATTATTATTCGCGCTAATAAAGTTAAAGCAAGAAAGGATTTTATTGTTCCATTAAGTCAGAGTGTTTTAGACTTGCTTTTATATGTTAAAAATTTTTCTTATTCAGATTCAAAATATGTTTTTTTCAAGTGATATAAGTAAATCTAAAACAATGAGTGAAAACACATTAAATCAAGCCATTAAAAGATTAGGTTTTGGTGATGAAATACTATATCATGGTTTTAGAGCTACTGCTTCAACTTTTCTTTATGAGTATAAAAATATTCATAAACAAGATAGTGAAGTTATAGAACTATGTTTAGATCATAGAGAAAGAAATAAATTAAAAGCGGTATATAATAGAAGCTTAAGACTTGATGATAGAAGAGAGTTAATGCAATGGTGGAGTGATTTTATTGATAAATTAAAAAGAGATAAGTAGTTTAATTTTTAATGTTTGTAAATTATAAACGCATAAGAACTTTTTAATTTTTGTAAATTTAATGGTATTTTATTGAATATCTTTAACGCAATTATTCTATTAGTAGCTTTCTTAATACACTATTTTGTGAATTTATATATTCTAAAACAACACTTTTTTTATTTTATTTTCATCTAAATCTAAAAAATCTAAATAAGCTTGAAATAAATTATTATTTAAATCATCATCAAATTTATGACTTGCAACCATATTCATAGAAAAATGATTAAAAAATTTCTTACAAAAATCGTTATTATTTTTAAATAGCTGTACTAATTCTTCTCTTTTAAAAAAATTATATTGCTTAATCGCTTCGAGATAAAAACTACTTTCTATATTTTCATAGCTATTAATAAGTGCATTAATATTTTCATACTTGCTTGTTTTGAGTTTTTCTTTAGTTTCTTCATAATAATCTTTCCATTTTTCATTTTCTAATAATTTTAATAGGTTCTTATCTGATTTATAATCATCATGAAAATCAAATTCTAATTCTTCCATAACAAGAGCTTCTATATAGTGTTTATTGATTTTTTTCTTCTATGTTGCTTAATTTTTTCTTTGTAATTTGTGTGTAGGTTGAAAGTAAAATTTGATAAAAACTATAAGGAAAGTGTGTCATTCCATTTTTTGAATAAAAGTCTATTTTTAGGAGTGAATTTTCAATATCTTTTACAAATTGTTCATCGCTTAAATTACCTACCAAATATTCTATCTTGCAGTTTTGAAGTTTATAATAAAGATCAATTTTTAAAGTTTGATAAAAATCGCGTCTTAGTTGGTATTTTTCTTCTTTATTTAAATAAAACATATTTTTTAGGTATTTTTCATAAAGATGATAATCTGAAGATAAGTCATTTTTTTCTATTTTAATAGAAAGATATTTTTTAGTTTGAAATATTAATGAGATATAACTTAATTTTAAAGCAATTGCAAATGCTTGTTTATCGTTGTATTTTCTAAACTTTAAAAAACAATGCTTGTTAAAATAATATATGTGTTCTAATGCGTGATATAATAATCTTAGATTACCACTATAATGTTCTTGATATACTTCAAAAATAACAATTTCAATAATATTTTTGTTTCATCTGTAATTTTAGTATATTTATTTACTTTATCTTTTATAATTGCTTTTGCTACTTCATCATTGTTTTTTATGGTTATTTCACAATCAATAACCTTCTCTTTGTATGTTTGATACCAGTTTTTACTATTGTATTGTTTGGCTTGCTCTTCTTTATTATTTTCAGTCAAATTGTTATCTTGTTCTTTTAATTCTTCCTCATGAAAAATCACAACAACATTACATTCTTTTTCTTCTTTAAGTAAATTTACAAGTCCTAAAATTTCTTTCAAAGAAAGATTATTAGATCTTCTTTCTATGTTATCAAAACACACAATAACTTTTTTAAAATCTTCTTTTTTTAAAAAGGAAAAAATAGCATCAGGGTTAATGTTAATTGTTCCAGCGGATTTAATTTCTGTAATTTTGGCTATAATTTGTGAAAAAGTATTTGCTATTTTATTGTAGTTTCCATGGATTTTAAAAACTATTTCTTCTAATATTTGCTTATAACTTTCTTTGCCAAAAAGATCTATATAAACAACTTTTTTATCTTTAGAAAGTTTCTTTTCAACTTGTTTCCATAAATAAGTTTTACCTATACCCCAAGACCCATTTATAGCTAAACATTTTTTAGATTTTTTATTTAAAAAATTTGCGATAGTGTCAATCTTATTCATTATACACTCCTATAAAATATTTATGTAATTATATAAAATTATTTAAGTTTTCTATGTAACTATCCTCCAAACCTTAAAGCTATAGATAGTTACATATTCTTTTTAAAATACCCCTTACAGCTACGCACTCAGACAGCCTTTCTTTTTTTAAAAAATATATAAAAAAATACATACGCGTACGCGAGAGAAAAAACAAAAAAAGTTGAGTAATTTTTTTTCAATGTTTAAAAAAATTTTGTTTTTTCTCTTATTTAATATTAAATTAATTTTTTGACTTTTATAATTATTCATATATCAAAAATAATCATAGAAAGACTCAAAAA
>NZ_JANQDA010000030.1:0-6573 GCF_024723655.1 Campylobacter sp. RM5063
GTTAAGCCTTATATTTGCATTTTTTAAGTATTATTATAACTAAAAAATAAGGAGCTAGATGTGAATATTAACTTTGAAGATATTCAAAAAATGTTTAATGCAATCAACAGAAGTGATATAAATGAAAATAGTCGTAATTTAGTGGATGATGATATTATTGATAGTATTGATATGATGAAATTAATACTTGAAATCGAAAAATTTATAGGAAAAAATTTAGATGCTAAATATATCACTCCGGATAATTTTGAGGATTTTTCTACAATTAAAAATATGCTTGAGGAAGTTATATAATCTCAAGCACAAATTTATCACTTTTATCTTTAAAAGTAAAAACTTTATCCTTACAAGGATAACTTATACTATCTTCTCTTAGAGTGAAATTTTATCCTTAAATTTTTCAAGCATTTTTGGTAATTCCCTGCCAAATAAAGCTTTAACTGTTATTCCACCTCCATGTGCGAGTTTTTTTTATAAACTTACCATCAATTTCTTGTATATCTACAAATGAAAATTGACATTAGAACCGTATGCTCCTATAATAAAAACAATAGCTTTCATTTGCTTACTATCATCATAAGTAATTCTATATTCTAATTTACTTTCTCTTTTTATATTTAACTCTACATCATCACAAGAGTCTATAAAATAAGTTTCATTTTTAAGCATAATTTTCTCTAATCATTAAAATACTTTGTAAAATGCTCTTGATATCGCATTTCTAAATTATCATATATATCTTGAATTTTGTCAATAAATTTTTCATTTCTATATGCTTGCATAGTCATAGAATTAATCTCTTGAAAAGCAAAAAAATCAAATTTTTCTTCATGTGTTAATTCTTCAAGATAAATTACTTTTCCATAATGATCATAAGTATACTGCTTAAGAGTTTCTTCTACTACTTCAAGCACCTTAAACACAAATATCATTATAGGTTCCTTTCTTAATGCCTGTGTGCTTTGCTCAAATTCCTTTAAAAACTCATCATTTTTTCTATGGGTTATAGTACAATAATGCTTTTGAGCATCTTTATAAAAAATATCAAATAACGCACAAGGTTTAACCCCTAAAAAATTTCCATCATAATCAACCTGAGGATAATAAGGATAAAGCTTGCATATCAAAGGTCTAAGACTATGAGGATTACAAAGTCCATTTAAATCACATTTTGCAAAATAAGCATTGATTTTTTTTCCATTTTTTAAAGTAAAGGTATTGACTTTTCCATTTTCTAAATATGTATTACCGGCTTGCTTTAGCGAAAGATATTCAACTTCAAGCATAGGTAATATCACCGCACTAGATTTATTAAATTTAAAATATTGCGCATGAATATTATGACAGCATCCGCCATTGCATGTTTTATAGCATTGTGGCGCAAAAATAAATTCTTTATCTTGTAATGAGTTAAAAAAATTTTTCATTTCTTTCCTTTCTTGCATCTTTTAGTTTAATTTTTGCACATCAAGTAATATTTGCTCATTTTCCTCTTTAAAAGTATATATTAAATCATCACACTTGTATGAGATTTCTTTTTTACAAGTTTTATCTTTTAAAGGCTCTTGTAAAATTTGTGGTAAGTGTTTTTTAATAAGTAGTTTCATAGGTATACCCATACCGTGAGTTAGATTTTTAATAAACTTACCATCTATTTGTTTTTCATCTACAACCTTTATAAATTCAACATCAAGTCCATGTTCTTTTAAGATATTAACATATTCTTCTTTTTCTTCTAATGGAGCATATTGATCAAATTTAGAATGATAAGTAATGTGTTTTGGATTTGGATATTTTGCTTGTGTGTTTATATGATCTTTATTTAGTGTTTCTCTAATGAGTTTTCTGGCAGGTGAAAAATAATAAGGAGATTGTTTGTTTGTAGTCCATAGTGTTTTTTCAGAAGCACAAAGTCTAATATTATTAAAATAGTGAAAAGTTCCGAAACAAAAATACTGAGTAAAATCAACTTCTTTTCCAAAACCTATATATCTCCAAGCATCTCCATCAAGCGTCACATGAGAAGAATTATCAATAATTGCATCTATAGTCCACGGAGCTATCTTTGCAGATAATATACCCATATAAGCACCATGTGAAACCCCTACTACAATGGTTTTTAAATCTTTATTTTTAAAAATATTCGCTTTTACATAAAGCAAAACATTAAGAATATCTATAGTCTGCATAATACCATAATTTTGATATTCATCATTTGTAAGTTTTAAGCTCACACTTAAATCTAAATAATAATCTCTATCAAAATCCCAAGCGTCTTTCTTTTTTTGAATTTCTTTATTAAGATATTCCATAGCAGGATGAAATTCTTCAAAAGTATTAAGTTTTGATATATCATAAGGAATTTCTATGTCAATAGCTTTTAAGCTTGCATCAAAAATAAGTTTATCAATATCATCTAAATACCATTGTGCTCCAGTTTGAGGACGATTACCTATACCATGATAATTTACACTCAAAACTGCTACATTGTATTTTGATGCAAAATACTCCATATTAAATTTTAAAACAGGATCTCTTATATCAGCACCAAGTCCTTGAATGATACACATTATAGCTTGAATTTCTTTTGTATCATCATATATAAGTTGAAATTCTAATTTACTTTCTCTTTTTATATTTAATTCTACATCATCACAAGAGTCTATAAAATAAGTTTGATTTATGAGCATGTTAAGCCTTTTAAAATAAAAATTCAATTATACTTACTTTTTTATAAATTTAAAGAGAAATCATGAAAAATCTTTGTATTATCCCTGCACGCGGTGGTTCTAAGCGTATTCTTAGAAAAAATATTATTGATTTTTTGGGAAAACCATTGATTGCTTATAGCATAGAAAGTGCTTTAAATTCGGGTATTTTTGATGATGTAATTATTTCAAGTGATGATTATGAGATCATAGAAGTGGCTTTAAAGTATGGTGCTAAGGCTCCTTTTGTGCGTAAAAAAGAACTAAGTGATGATTATGCAAGTTCAACCGCTGTAATCCAAGATGCCATCATCACTCTAGAAAAACAAAGTAAAATCTATGAAAATGTGTGTTGCTTATACGCAACTGCTCCACTTATAGATGAGTTTATCTTAAAAGAAGCTTTTGAACAATTTAGTCAAGAAGAATGTAAATTTTTATTTTCAGCTTGCGAGTTTGAATATCCTATACAAAGAGGTTTTTACCTTAATGATCAAAATAAAGTTTATATGTTTGATGAGTCAAATTACGATAAACGCTCACAAGATCTTACTAAAGCTTACCATGATGGTGGTGCATTTTACTTTGGCAAAAAAGAAGCGTGGCTAGAAGAAGATTTTATGTTTAAATCTCATTCTAAAGCTTTTTTACTTCCAAGAAATAAAATTTGCGATATTGACACTTTTGAAGACTTAGAATTTGCTAAAATATTGTATCAATTCCATGAAAGAAACAAATGTTTATAAATAAAATCAAAGGTTTTAAATATCCTGATATGGAACTTGTAAGATGGTTTTTTAAAAACAAACTTGACACTTTAAAAAATGCAAAAGTTTTAGAATTTGCTTCTCATAATGGCAATAATCTTTCTTTATTTGCAAATTATAATTATGCGTGTATCGGTGTAGAACTTAGCAAACAAAATCATGAAAACGCTATTTATAATTTTAAAGAAATTATGCATTATCAAAAGGCAAGTTTTTTTAATGAAAATATGCTTGATTTTGCTAAAAATCATCAAAATATAAATGCAGATGTATTTTTAATACCTAATGTTATTAATTACATTACTAAAGATGAATTTAAAAATTTACTACAAAGTGCAAAACAAAATAATCTTTATCAAGCAAATGGGGGGGGGTATGCTCACTTTTTCTTAAGAGCAAGAAGTATTAAAGATCATCGCTATGGGCTTGGAGAAAAATTAAAAAATGATAGTTTTATTTTAAGCTATGATGAATTTAGTGGCGAAAAAAATTGTCTTTGCACAGCATACCAAGAACATGAACTTGTGGAAATTTTAAAAGAAAATTTAAATTTATATGATTTTGAAGTTATCACAAGTGAAAATATTAATATAAAAAATAAAGTTTATATCAAAGATAGCGATATAATTATATATGGAAAAATCACTAAGGAGTAAAAATGTATTTAAAAAATTTAAAAGGCTTAAAATTTCCAGATTTAGCCGTGATTAAATTTTTTTTCAAACAAGGACTGCATCAAAAAAGCAACCAAAAAGTTTTAGAATTTGCCTGTTCTAATGGCAACAATCTCTCTTTATTTGCAAATTATGATTATGAGTGTATCGGAGTTGACTTAAGCAAAGAAAGTATCAGCAATGCTAATTATAACTTCAAAGAAATAATTCAATGTAAAAACTATCAGTTTTTTCATGATAATATCTTAGATTTTCCTTTAAAAAATCCAAATATTAATGCAGATATTTTTATGATTCCCAATGTGATTAACTATCTATTGAAAGAAGATTTTTTAAAATTATTAAAAATTTCTAAAGAAAATTCTATGTATAAAGAAAATGCTTTGTTTTTTTTAAGAACAAGAAGCATAAAAGATTATAGATATGGTTATGGAGAAAAAATAGCTCATAATTGTTTTAAAATCACAAATGATAATACTACAGGAGAGCTTGGATGTATTAATACTCTATATCAAGAATACGAACTTGTAGAAATTTTAAAAGAATATTTAAATTTACATGATTTTAAAGTACTTACTTATGAAAATACCAATATCATGGGAGAAGATGAAAGATTAGTTAATGATAGCGATATTGTAATTTATGGAAAAATTAAGTGAAAATAGCTATCATGCAGCCAACCTTTAATCCATGGCTTGGCTATATATATATGATACAAAGTGTTGATACTTTTGTCTTTTTGGATAATGTGCAATTTGAACGCAGATCATGGCAAAATAGAAATAAAATTAAACTACAAGATAAAACCTTTTTATTGGGATTAAATTTACAAAAAGCGTCACAAAAAACATTACTTCAGGATATATTATTTGATAAAGATGATAAATGGAAAATTAAATTTTTAAAAACTATTCATCATGCTTACTCTAAAAGTATTAATTTTAATAAATACTACAATATCTTAGAAAAAGTCTTATTTAAACACACACATTTAGTACAATTTAACATGGAGCTAATCAGAATTTACTGCGAGCATTTGAGCATCAAAACACCCATTTTGCAAAGCTCTTCTTTAAATTTAAAAAATGAAAAAAAAGAAAAATTACTACTTGAAATTTGCCAAATACTAAAAGCTGATCATTACCTTTCCCCAGAAGGTTCAAAAAACTATCTTGAAAAAGAAACAGCAAAAGAAATTTTTAAAAATGCAAATATAAAAATTGAATATTTTGATTTTATCCATCCAACCTATACTCAATTGGGTGCAAATTTTATAGCTTATTTAGGAATTTTAGATTTTTTATTTAATGAAAAAGAGCCTTGTGCAAAATTTCAAGAATGTATCAAAATTAACGAGCATAATACATGAAAGTTCTTTTTAGAAGTGATAGTTCTAGCACCATAGGACACGGACATATCAAAAGAGATCTTTTGTTAGCTAAGCAATATCATGATGTATCTTTTGCATGTTTAGCTCTAGAAGGTTCTTTGATAGATGAAATTCCTTATCCTGTATATGAGCTAACAAGTGCTAGTGTATATGAGCTAATCAATCTCATCAAAAAAGAAAAATTTGATCTTTTGATTATTGATCATTATGAAATTACTGCAGATGATGAAAAACTCATCAAGCTAGAAACAGGGGTTAAAATTCTAAGTTTTGATGATGAGATAAAAGAACATTTTTGTGACATTTTACTAAATGTTAATGCTTATGCTAAAGAAAGTGATTATGAGAATTTAGTGCCAAAATATTGTGAATTAAGATGTGGCTTTTCCTATGCTCTAATACGCGATGAATTTTACCAAGAAAGCAAGATAAAAAGAGAAAAAATTTATGATTATTTTATCTGTATAGGAGGAAGTGATCCAAAAAATATTTCTTTTGATATAGCAAACAAACTTAACAAAAACAAAACTATCATCATAGCTACCACAAAAGCAAATTCTCATCTAAACTCACTTCGAAAATTAAGCCAAAAAAACCCTAATATACAAATTCTCATTGACCAATCTAATCTTGCAAGATTGATGAATGAAAGCAAAAAACTCATCATTAGCGCAAGCTCATTGGTAAATGAAGCTTTAATTTTAAAAGCAAATTTTAAAGCCATAGCTTATGCTAAAAATCAAGAAAAACTTGCAACATGGCTTGCTAAAAAAGGCTATGAAGTGGAGAATTTTATATGATAATTTTAAAAGATTTTATCCATTTGACTCAAGAAGAAATTAAGCTTGTTTTAAAATGGCGTAATGATGAAAGCATTACTAAATTTATGAAAACGCAAAATATTAGCCTAGAAGTGCATTTAAACTTTTTATCTAGCTTAAAAACAAACGCAACTAAAAAATATTTTTTAGTATATGATGATAAAAATATCATAGGCGTGATTGATTTTATCAATATTACTAAACTTTCTTGTG
>NZ_JANQDA010000031.1:0-6192 GCF_024723655.1 Campylobacter sp. RM5063
GAGATTTGGAAGTTGAAGAGGGAAGTTAAAGAAAAGGTTAATCATGCTTAGACAAATTAACTTAAAAGACATAACTTTTATAGCTTTAAAAGCAGGTAAAAGTGTCTTAGAAATTTATAATCAAGATTTTAAAATTTCTTATAAAGATGATAGTTCACCTTTAAGTGAAGCAGATCTCATTTCAAATGAGATTATTTGCAAAGAGCTTGTTGGATTTAACATCCCTATACTTTCAGAAGAAAATAAAACCATACCTTATGAACAAAGAAAAAATTGGGAATATTTTTGGTGTATAGATCCAATCGATGGCACTAAAGAGTTTATTAATAAAAATGGAGAATTTACTATAAATATAGCTTTGATTTGTAAAGATACTCCGGTTTTGGGTGTAGTTTATGCTCCAGCATTGGATTTGCTATATAGTGCTAAAAAAGGTAAAGGTGCTTTTAAAAATGGCATAAAGCTACCTTTACAAAGAAATGATGATTTTTATAAAATTGTAGCTAGTAAATCACACTTAAATGAGCAAACAAAAAATTTTGTAGATAGTATTCAAACAACCAAGCAAAAAGAGTTTATCTCTATGGGAAGTTCTTTAAAACTATGCTTGGTAGCTAGTAATGAAGCAGATATTTACCCAAGATTAGCTCCTACTATGGAGTGGGATGTAGCTGCTGCTGATGCTATAGTCAGAGAGGTTGGGAAAATGACTTATGATTTTTATACCAAAAAACCTTTAGTGTATAATAAAGAAAATTTATTAAATCCATATTTTATAGTAGAGTAAAAAATGACCCATTTAGAATATTTAGAATCAGAGTCTATTCATATTATCCGTGAAGTAATAGCTGAGTTTGAAAAACCAGCTATGCTTTATAGTATAGGTAAAGATAGCTCGGTTATGCTTCATCTTTTACAAAAAGCATTTTATCCAAGTTTACCTCCACTTCCTTTGGTGCATGTAGATACCACATGGAAATTTAAAGAGATGATAGAATTTAGAGACAAACGCGCTAAAGAGCTTGGTATGGAGCTTATAGTCTATCAAAATCCTAAAATCAAAGAATTAAATCTTTCTCCATTTACACATGGTTCATCCATGCATACAGATATTGCTAAAACACAAGGTTTAAAACAAATGCTTGATTTATATCAGTTTGATGCGGTATTTGGTGGTGCAAGAAGAGATGAGGAAAAATCGCGTGCAAAGGAAAGAATTTATTCTTTCCGTGATGAAAATCACTCATGGGATCCAAAAAATCAACGCCCAGAATTATGGGATATCTACAATGGTCGTCATAAAAAAGGTGAATCCATAAGAGTTTTCCCGCTGAGTAATTGGACTGAGCTTGATATATGGCAGTATATTTACAAAGAAAATATTCCTTTGCCAAGTCTTTATTTTGCTAAAAAGCGACCGGTAGTAGAGTACATGGGGGCTAAAATTTTAGTTGATGATGAGCGTATGCCAAAAGAACTTGCTAAAAATGCTAAAGAAGAATTAGTTCGTTTTAGAACCCTAGGTTGCTATCCGCTAACAGGAGCTATAAATTCAAGCGCTAGCAATGTTTTAGAAATCATCGAAGAACTTTTACTTTCTAAAACAAGTGAAAGACAAGGTAGGCTTATAGACACTGATGAAGAAGCAAGTATGGAAAAAAAGAAAAAAGAGGGGTATTTTTAATGAAAACAAATGTAGAAAAATACCTAAAAGAACATGAAAATAAAGAGCTTTGTAGATTTATCACTTGTGGTAGTGTAGATGATGGTAAATCAACCCTTATAGGTAGAATGCTTTATGATGCAAAAATGCTTTTTGAAGATCAAATTTTATCTTTAGAAAAAGATAGTAAAAAGCTTGGTAGTGCAGGGGAAAAGCTTGATTTTGCGCTTTTAGTAGATGGTCTTGCAAGTGAGAGAGAGCAGGGCATAACCATAGATGTAGCATATAGATTTTTCACAAGTGAAAAAAGAAAATTCATCATAGCAGATACTCCAGGCCATGAACAATATACTAGAAACATGGCAACAGGTGCTAGTACAGCTGATATTGCTATCATACTTATAGATGCTAGAAAAGGGGTTTTAACTCAAACTAAAAGACATTCTTACATAGCGAGTTTGCTTGGCATAAGGCAATTTATTATTGCTGTGAATAAAATGGATTTGATTGATTATAATCAAGAAATTTTTAATACAATCTGTAAAAATTATCAAGAAATTCTACCATGCTTAAAAAATCATGAGTGTATTAAAACCCACTTTGTTCCTATATGTGCATTAGATGGAGACAACATAGCTTCTAAAAGTATTAATATGTCTTGGTATAGTGGAAAAACCTTATCTGAGCTTTTAGATACTTTGCCTATTGCTACTAGTTTAAGTGATGAGTTTATCATGAGTGTGCAATATGTCAATCGCCCTCATTTAAATTTTAGAGGTTTTTGTGGAAATATTGCTAGCGGAAGTATAAATACTAAAGACGAAGTTGTGATTTTACCTTCTTTAAAAACAAGTAAAGTAAAACAAATTATCACACCTAGTATTAAAAACTTGAATGTACCCGATAAAAATGAAAAAATTCAAAGTGCTAAAAATGCTAGCTTTCCAAGTGCTATAACTTTAACTTTAGAAGATGAGATAGACATTTCAAGAGGCGATGTAATAGCTTCTAAAAATCATAGTATAGAAATTTCAAATTCTTTTAAAGCTATGGTGATATGGATGAGTGAGGTTAAGTTTAATTTAAATGAAAATTATCTTATCAAAATAGCAAATTTAACTACTAATGTAGTATTTGAAAAAATTGATTTTAAAAAAGACATTAATACTTTCAAAGAATTTCAAAGCGATGAATTAAAACTCAATGATATTGCTAAATGCACCTTAAAGCTTAATAAAAAAACAGCCCTTAAAGCTTACAAGGACAATAAAATTTTAGGAAGTTTTATCATCATAGATAAATACTCAAATGAAACCTTAGCAGCGGGTATGGTAGAAGAAATTTTAGCAAGCGAAGAAAAGAGTAGAATTTATACTCAAGCAGAAATAGAACTTAATGCTTACATTAGAAAAAACTATCCTGAATGGGAATGTAAAAAAATATGAAAATTATTGTTGCATTAAGTATTTTAATTTTGCTTATTTTGTTAATTAGCAATAAAATTAAACCTTTTATTTTATTTGGTAGTGTAGCTGTGCTTTATTATCTTTTGGGGTATTTAAATTTAAATACTTGGCTTAGCTCTTATACGAGCGAATCTTTGATAGTGCTTGTTTTGCTTTTGTTAGTTTCACTAGCTATAGAAAAAAGCGTTGTGATAAGTTGGTGTTCTAAATTTATCATAGGTAAAAATTATCATCTATCACTTTTAAAGCTTGGAGTTGTTACAGCTAGTATTTCAGCTTTTTTAAATAATACTGCAGTAGTGGCGAGTTTTATGAGTATTATAAAAAATAACAAATTTCAAGCTCCTTCTAAACTACTCATCCCTCTTTCATATTTTTCCATAGTTGGTGGAACTATGACTTTGATAGGCACTTCAACTAATTTGATAGTCAATTCTTTTGTAGTGCAAAATGGTTTGGAAAGTTTAAAGATTTTTGATTTTTTTGCGGTGGGTTTTTGTATAAGTGTTGGAGTGCTTATAGTGCTTTTGATTTTTAGCTTTTTATTGCCTGAGTATAAAGAAAGAGAAAATGTCATTAATGAGTATTTAATTAATGCTAAGGTTTTAAACAATAGCTCATTAGTGGGAAAAACTATACAAGAAAATGGCTTAAGAAATTTAGAGTTTTTGTTTTTACTTGAAATTCAAAGAAAAGATGAGCTTATTACTCCTGTTAGTCATAATGAGTTTATTAAAGAAGGAGATGTATTAGTTTTTAGTGGAGATATTACACATTTAGAGGCTTTGAAAAAATTTGATGGCTTGCAAATTGGCTCACAAGATTTGAAATTAGAAACATTAAATTTGGTAGATGTTGTTATAAATTCTGAGTCAAATTTGATAGGAAAAAGTGTTAAAGAAGCAAATTTTAGAGCTAAATTTGATGCAGGGATTGTAGCTCTAAAAAGAGGTTCAAAAAATATTTCAAAAATTGGCCAAAGTTTATTACAAGCTGGAGATAGGCTTATTTTAAGTGTAGGTAAGGACTTTCACTCAAGAGATAATATTAATAAAAACTTTTACATTATCTCAAATATTATGCAAAATCAAAAGTTAAGCAATATTCAAAGTTTTATAGTGATTTTTGCGTTTTTAGCCATCATTGCTTTATCTGCTTTGGAGTTAGTGTCTTTGCTTAAAGCGCTGCTAGTGTTTTTAGCTTGCTTATTTATATTTAAAATCATAAGTTTTGATGAAGTAAAAAGACGCTTTCCTTTGGAAATTTTTATTATAGTGGGATCTTCTTTAGCCATTACTAAAGTTTTAGTTGATAGTGGTTTGGCTAAAGATTTGGCTGAGTTTATTATAGGAACTTTTGGAGTGTATGGATTATATGGTAGTTTTGTGGGAATTTATCTTCTAACTTTGCTTTTAACTGAAATCATTACTAATAACGCTGCCGCAGCTTTGGCTTTTCCTATCGCTTATAGTACTGCTTTAGCGCTTGAAGTTAATCCAACTCCGTTTATATTAGCGGTTGCTTACGGGGCAAGTTGTGCTTTTTTAATGCCACATGGTTATCAAACTCACTTGATGGTAGGTTCAATTTGTGGGTATAAAACTACTGATTTTATAAAAATAGGATGGATAGTTTCTTTGACTTATTCAGCTATTGTTTTAACTATAATTCCGGTATTTTTTAGTTTTTAAGGAAAAAAATGAGCAAAAATTTAACTTGGCATACAAGTAGCATTACAAAAACTCAAAGAGCTAAACTTAAAAATCAAAAACCATATGTTTTATGGTTTAGTGGGCTTAGTGGTAGTGGTAAATCTACTTTAGCTAATGCGGTTGAAAAAAAACTTTTTGAGCAAGGTTTTCATACTTATCTTTTAGATGGAGATAATGTGCGTCATGGACTTAATAAAGATTTGGGTTTTGATGAGGCTTCAAGAGTAGAAAACATAAGACGCATAGGAGAAGTATGCAAGCTTTTTGTAGATGCTGGCATGATAGTACTTTGTGCTTTTATATCACCTTTTGAAAAAGATAGAAAGCTTATAAAAGATCTTTTAGATGATGATGAATATATAGAAATATTTGTTGATACACCTTTGGAAATTTGTGAAAAAAGAGATCCAAAAGGACTTTATAAAAAAGCAAGAAATGGAGAGATTAAAAATTTCACAGGTATAGATAGCCCTTATGAAAAACCTAAAAACCCACATATACACATAACAAAAGAAGATCTTAATGAGAATGTGGATATGATTTTGAGATTTTTAGATGGGAAAGTGTAAATGACTGCTTATGTGCATATAGGAACTATGAAAACAGGGACTTCAAGTATACAGAATTTTTTATATTTAAATCGTAGTTTACTACAAAAGCAAAACTATTATTATCCCATTAGTATAAAAAATACCGGTAGATTAAATGATCATAATCCTTTTGCACATAAATTTAATACTTTGTTAAATAAGATAGATGATTTGAAAATACTTTCTAGAGAGTTGAAGTATTTAAGTAATGAAATTAAGATGTGTAGTTATAGTAAGATTATTATTTCTATGGAAAATATACAATGGTTATTGAATTCTCAACAAAAAATAAAATATTTTTATGATTTCCTAATGTGTATTTTTGATAATATAAAAATCATTATATATTTAAGAGATATTGCTGAATTATTTACATCTATGTGTTCACAAGCTATTAAAGACAATACTCATTTAGATTATCATTTTTTATATCCTTATCAAAATGAAAAATCAAAAATTTTGAGCAATTATAGACAAATACTACAATGGTGGGGAGGGGTTTTTGACAAAGAAAATTTAATCGTAAGACTATTTGACAGAAATGAATTTTACCAAGGAGATTTGTTAAAAGACTTTGTTTATAATATAGGTTTACAATGGGATGATAAATTTCAAATTCCAATAAAAGAAAATGAAACTTTGGATTTAATAGGATTTGAGCTTTTATGTAGGATTAATAGGCTAAATCCTTTTATGTATAAAAGTAGATATTTTGATGTAGTTGAATATTTTGATAGAAATTGCACAAATGGAAATCAATA
>NZ_JANQDA010000032.1:0-5905 GCF_024723655.1 Campylobacter sp. RM5063
TCCCAATTTTAATAAAACTTTAAGCTTTTACTGCTATAATTTCATTTCCTTTTCAAATAAAAGGGATTTAAAAAACTTAAGATTTTTATCTTAATTTTTAATATTTGTTCTTTGAATTATTAATATTGTTAATCAAATCTTATAGTCAATCTTTGAAATCTAAATAAGTGATCGATTGAGCCAGAGATTTACCTTAATAATGTAAATCTATCAATTAATAATTAAAGATTATTTTATTAATCTTTAAAATACTTTTTCTTTGGAGAAAAAGATTAAACTATCTATATTTTTTATGGAGAGTTTGATCCTGGCTCAGAGTGAACGCTGGCGGCGTGCCTAATACATGCAAGTCGAACGATGAAGCTTTTAGCTTGCTAGAAGTGGATTAGTGGCGCACGGGTGAGTAAGGTATAGTTAATCTGCCCTACACAAGAGGACAACAGTTGGAAACGACTGCTAATACTCTATACTCCTGCTTAACATAAGTTGAGTAGGGAAAGTTTTTCGGTGTAGGATGAGACTATATAGTATCAGCTAGTTGGTGAGGTAATGGCTCACCAAGGCTATGACGCTTAACTGGTCTGAGAGGATGATCAGTCACACTGGAACTGAGACACGGTCCAGACTCCTACGGGAGGCAGCAGTAGGGAATATTGCGCAATGGGGGAAACCCTGACGCAGCAACGCCGCGTGGAGGATGACACTTTTCGGAGCGTAAACTCCTTTTCTTAGGGAAGAATTCTGACGGTACCTAAGGAATAAGCACCGGCTAACTCCGTGCCAGCAGCCGCGGTAATACGGAGGGTGCAAGCGTTACTCGGAATCACTGGGCGTAAAGGGCGCGTAGGCGGATTATCAAGTCTCTTGTGAAATCCAACGGCTTAACCGTTGAACTGCTTGGGAAACTGGTAGTCTAGAGTGAGGGAGAGGCAGATGGAATTGGTGGTGTAGGGGTAAAATCCGTAGATATCACCAAGAATACCCATTGCGAAGGCGATCTGCTGGAACTTAACTGACGCTAAGGCGCGAAAGCGTGGGGAGCAAACAGGATTAGATACCCTGGTAGTCCACGCCCTAAACGATGTACACTAGTTGTTGGGGTGCTAGTCATCTCAGTAATGCAGCTAACGCATTAAGTGTACCGCCTGGGGAGTACGGTCGCAAGATTAAAACTCAAAGGAATAGACGGGGACCCGCACAAGCGGTGGAGCATGTGGTTTAATTCGAAGATACGCGAAGAACCTTACCTGGGCTTGATATCCTAAGAACCTCTTAGAGATAAGAGGGTGCTAGCTTGCTAGAACTTAGAGACAGGTGCTGCACGGCTGTCGTCAGCTCGTGTCGTGAGATGTTGGGTTAAGTCCCGCAACGAGCGCAACCCACGTATTTAGTTGCTAACGGTTTGGCCGAGCACTCTAAATAGACTGCCTTCGTAAGGAGGAGGAAGGTGTGGACGACGTCAAGTCATCATGGCCCTTATGCCCAGGGCGACACACGTGCTACAATGGCATATACAATGAGACGCAATACCGCGAGGTGGAGCAAATCTATAAAATATGTCCCAGTTCGGATTGTTCTCTGCAACTCGAGAGCATGAAGCCGGAATCGCTAGTAATCGTAGATCAGCCATGCTACGGTGAATACGTTCCCGGGTCTTGTACTCACCGCCCGTCACACCATGGGAGTTGATTTCACTCGAAGCCGGAATACTAAACAAGTTACCGTCCACAGTGGAATCAGCGACTGGGGTGAAGTCGTAACAAGGTAACCGTAGGAGAACCTGCGGTTGGATCACCTCCTTTCTAGAGTACAAACTGATAAGTCTCACAACTATCAGTTCATATATAGACTCAATCATCCTTGTTTAGATTTCAAAGATTGATGAAAAGCTAATTTTGGGGAATTAGCTCAGCTGGGAGAGCGCCTGCTTTGCACGCAGGAGGTCAGCGGTTCGATCCCGCTATTCTCCACCATTTATTAAGGGCCTATAGCTCAGCTGGTTAGAGTGCACCCCTGATAAGGGTGAGGTCACAAGTTCAAGTCTTGTTAGGCCCACCATAAAAAAGATTTGTTTATCAATCATATATAAAGTTTTAAAACTTAAAGCAAGTATATAGCTAATAATAAAGCAGTAAATAAAGTAAAATACTTTATTGCTTATATTTTTAAATTATTTAAACTCTTTATATATACTTCCTTTAGGTTTTAAGACCTAAGTTAAATAAATAATAGAATATTTTATATATTAGATTAATTATTTAATGTTATTTGAATTATCATTGTTAAGAGTCACAAGCAAGTTTTAATAAAAACAATTTTACAGGACTTGTTAAAGGATAAAACCTAACTATCTTTTCTTTAGCTTTTAGTTAAAGACAAGTTTTAAACTCACAACTTAGTTAGACTAATATTTTTAGTTTTATTAAGTGTTTAAATGCTTTCCGTCTTAAGATAGTAAAGTCTTATCATAAAAACTTTAACAAGGAAGTGATGCGTTTTAGAATGAATTAAAAGGTAAGCTATTAAGAGCGAATGGTGGATGCCTTGGCTGGTAAAGGCGATGAAGGACGTACTAGACTGCGATAAGCTACGGGGAGCTGTCAAGAAGCTTTGATCCGTAGATTTCCGAATGGGGCAACCCAGTATATAGAGATATATACTACCATAATGGAGCGAACGTAGGGAATTGAAACATCTTAGTACCTACAGGAAAAGAAATCAATAGAGATTGCGTCAGTAGCGGCGAGCGAAAGCGCAAGAGGGCAAACCCAGTGCTTGCACTGGGGGTTGTAGGACTGTAATGTGCAATAGGTAAGGTTAGTAGAACACTCTGGAAAGTGTAGCCATAGAGGGTGATAGTCCCGTATACGAAAACCAAACCTTAGCTAGCAGTATCCTGAGTAGGGCGGGACACGAGGAATCCTGTCTGAAGCTGGGTCGACCACGATCCAACCCTAAATACTACTACCAGACCGATAGTGCACAAGTACCGTGAGGGAAAGGTGAAAAGAACTGAGGTGATCAGAGTGAAATAGAACCTGAAACCATTTGCTTACAATCATTCAGAGCACTATGTAGCAATACAGTGTGATGGACTGCCTTTTGCATAATGAGCCTGCGAGTTGTGGTGTCTGGCAAGGTTAAGCACACGCGAAGCCGTAGCGAAAGCGAGTCTGAATAGGGCGCTTAAGTCAGATGCTGCAGACCCGAAACGAAGTGATCTATCCATGAGCAAGTTGAAGCTAGTGTAAGAACTAGTGGAGGACTGAACCGATAGGCGTTGAAAAGCCCCCGGATGACTTGTGGATAGGGGTGAAAGGCCAATCAAACTTCGTGATAGCTGGTTCTCTCCGAAATATATTTAGGTATAGCGTTGTGTCGTAGTATAAGGGGGTAGAGCACTGAATGGGCTAGGGCATACACCAATGTACCAAACCCTATCAAACTCCGAATACCTTATATGTAATCACAGCAGTCAGGCGGCGAGTGATAAAATCCGTCGTCAAGAGGGAAACAACCCAGACTACCAGCTAAGGTCCCTAAATCTTACTTAAGTGGAAAACGATGTGAAGTTACTTAAACAACCAGGAGGTTGGCTTAGAAGCAGCCATCCTTTAAAGAAAGCGTAATAGCTCACTGGTCTAGTGATTTTGCGCGGAAAATATAACGGGGCTAAAGTAAGTACCGAAGCTGTAGACTTGATTTTATCAAGTGGTAGGAGAGCGTTCTATTTGCGCCGAAGGTATACCGGTAAGGAGTGCTGGAGCGAATAGAAGTGAGCATGCAGGCATGAGTAGCGATAATTAATGTGAGAATCATTAACGCCGTAAACCCAAGGTTTCCTACGCGATGCTCGTCATCGTAGGGTTAGTCGGGTCCTAAGTCGAGTCCGAAAGGGGTAGACGATGGCAAATTGGTTAATATTCCAATACCAACATTAGTGTGCGATGGAAGGACGCTTAGGGCTAAGCAAGCTAGCGGATGGAAGTGCTAGTCTAAGGTCGTAGGAGGTTATATAGGCAAATCCGTATAACAATACTCTGAGAACTGAAAGGCTCTTCAAAGTCTTCGGACAGCGAGGAGAATTGCTGATGCCGTCGAGCCAAGAAAAGTTTCTAAGTTTAGCTAATGTTGCCCGTACCGTAAACCGACACAGGTGGGTGGGATGAGTATTCTAAGGCGCGTGGAAGAACTCTCTTTAAGGAACTCTGCAAAATAGCACCGTATCTTCGGTATAAGGTGTGGTTCGCTTCGTATTAGGATTTACTCCGAAAGCGAAGAAACTTACAACAAAGAGTCCCTCCCGACTGTTTACCAAAAACACAGCACTCTGCTAACTCGTAAGAGGATGTATAGGGTGTGACGCCTGCCCGGTGCTCGAAGGTTAATTGATGGGGTTAGCATTAGCGAAGCTCTTGATCGAAGCCCGAGTAAACGGCGGCCGTAACTATAACGGTCCTAAGGTAGCGAAATTCCTTGTCGGTTAAATACCGACCTGCATGAATGGCGTAACGAGATGGGAGCTGTCTCAAAGAGGGATCCAGTGAAATTGTAGTGGAGGTGAAAATTCCTCCTACCCGCGGCAAGACGGAAAGACCCCGTGGACCTTTACTACAGCTTGACACTGCTATTTGGATAAGAATGTGCAGGATAGGTGGGAGGCTTTGAGTATATGACGCCAGTTGTATATGAGCCGTTGTTGAGATACCACTCTTTCTTATTTGGGTAGCTAACCAGCTTGAGTTATCCTCAAGTGGGACAATGTCTGGTGGGTAGTTTGACTGGGGCGGTCGCCTCCCAAATAATAACGGAGGCTTACAAAGGTTGGCTCAGAACGGTTGGAAATCGTTCGTAGAGTATAAAGGTATAAGCCAGCTTAACTGCAAGACATACAAGTCAAGCAGAGACGAAAGTCGGTCTTAGTGATCCGGTGGTTCTGTGTGGAAGGGCCATCGCTCAAAGGATAAAAGGTACCCCGGGGATAACAGGCTGATCTCCCCCAAGAGCTCACATCGACGGGGAGGTTTGGCACCTCGATGTCGGCTCATCGCATCCTGGGGCTGGAGCAGGTCCCAAGGGTATGGCTGTTCGCCATTTAAAGCGGTACGCGAGCTGGGTTCAGAACGTCGTGAGACAGTTCGGTCCCTATCTGCCGTGGGCGTAAGAAGATTGAAGAGATTTGACCCTAGTACGAGAGGACCGGGTTGAACAAACCACTGGTGTAGCTGTTGTTCTGCCAAGAGCATCGCAGCGTAGCTAAGTTTGGAACGGATAAACGCTGAAAGCATCTAAGCGTGAAGCCAACTCTAAGATGAATCTTCTCTAAGCTCTCTAGAAGACTACTAGTTTGATAGGCTGGGTGTGTAATGGATGAAAGTCCTTTAGCTGACCAGTACTAATAGAGCGTTTGGCTTATCTTATTTAAGCATCACTTCCTTGTTAAGGTTTTTAATAAAGCTTTGGGTGTTTTTATATGAAATATTTATATAAAAATTACATTCTTAAGTTTATAAAATCTTATAAGTAAAGTTTATATTAGAACTTGCTCTTAACATTGTTTTTTAAGTATTCTAAAATAAAACAATAAAGTATTTAGTTCAATAAAACATCTAAATAAGAATAAGATGAAAGTTAAAATAAAAATGATTTTTATATCTAAATCTTATTGATTGTTTTTATTATGCTATATTAAATAGAATATTTAAATAACAATGTCCGTGATTATACAGATGTGGAGACGCCTTGCTCCATCCCGAACCAAGAAGCTAAGCACATCGTGGGTGATGATACTACGCCTTACTGGCAGGGGGAAAGTAGCTCATTGCGGACTTGTTAATTCTTATTATTCTTACTTTATATATAATCCTATATTTATTTTTATTGTTAGTTATTTTAGTTATTTTAG
>NZ_JANQDA010000033.1:0-5632 GCF_024723655.1 Campylobacter sp. RM5063
AATGTTTTGTATAATCATTCTAAGGCTGATTAACCAAAGGGTTCCCAGCCTTTGATTAATCAAATCTTGCCTTAGAAATGAGGTGAGTTAATTTGACTTTTCAAAATCTAATCTTTATTATTATACTTATTTGTATAATAATAGTCAAGGCTTATTAGCTTTGATTCCCTCTTTAATTAGAGGGAAAGATTAGAAACCCTTTGGCTTTTTTATTCTAACAAGGAAAAACAATGAAAAAACTCTTATCTATTCTATTGCTCTCATCTTTATCTTTATTAGCTAGTGATAATTTTAATGAAAGCAAAAAAGAATTAGTTAAGCTATATGAGAGCTTAGGTAGTGCTTATCAATATGATTTTTATTGTAATGTTCCATTTAAAGCAAATAAAAAAGGAAAATACACTAAGTTTGAAGTAGTTAAAAGTGATTTATACACTCCACGCAATGAATATACTAAAAAAGGTAAAATTAATCAAAGATCAAAACGCATAGAATGGGAGCATATTATGAGCGCCCAAAACTTTGGAAAACATTTACCTTGCTGGAGAGAAGGTGGCAGAAAAGCTTGTCAAAATGATCCACTTTTTGCAAAAATGGAAGCTGATAAACAAAACCTAGTTCCTGCTATAGGTGAAGTTAATGGCGATAGAAGTAATTTTAGATATGCTGAGGCTCCTTTGAATTTAGAATATACTCAATATGGAAATTGCAAAGTATATACAGACTTTAAAGCAAAAAGATTTTATCCTGCTAATTATTCTAAAGGCTGGATTGCAAGAAGTTATTTATACATGAGTAAAACATATAATATTAGATTATCAGATCAAGAAAGAAAACTTATGGAATCTTGGGATAAACAATATCCTATGAGTGAAAAAGAAAGGATTATAAGAGAAAAGTCTAGTAAGTAATAAATTTGTTTAATCACAAAGCAAAGTAAAAATAATTATAATTTTACTTTGCTTTATAAAAACAAAATCATTCAACTACTGCAATATCTAATTTTTTATTCACACAATCATTTAAAAAAATATTGATTAAAATTTGATAAGGTACACCTTTTTTCTTAGCCATTTCTTTAAAATAATCAATAACATTGCCACTTAAATTGATAGTTACTTGTCTTTTTAATTCTTTATCTACATATGGATTTCTAATTGCATTTTTAAAATCTATTTCTTTTTTCATTTTTGATCCTTGTATTGTTTTTTTTCTTTTGCAGTTGCTTTTCGTGCTGAAATAATGCGTATTGTGTCGCCTTCTCTATAGCAATGAACCACAAGCAAAATTCTTTCTTTATTACTAACTCCTAAAAGGTAAAATCTTTCTTCATCATCTGAATGATCTTCATCAAACACAACCAAGCCATACTCATCTGCAAATACTGATTTTGCCTCATTAAAATCAACATTATGCTTAGCGATATTTAATCGCTCTTTTACTTCATCCCATTCATAATTCATATTTTACCTTATAATTATAATATAATTATAAGGTAATTATATTAAATATAATCAAAACATAACTTAAAAACTCACAAAAAAATAATAAAAATCTTAAACTGTATAAAAATGAAAAAGTTTAAAGAAGCTTTTATGTAAGAAATTTTCCTTTTAAATATAATTTGGTAATTTTATTTAAAAAGGAGATACTATGAATGAGATTATAGCTTTCGTGATTGTTTCAATCACCCTCATCTTAGTTGTTAAAAACTAAGATGAGAGCTAATTTCTAATTTCTTAAAAAACATTTTAGAAAAACCCTGCTTAGTTTATCCTTAAAACATAAGCCTTCATATTATTAGCAGGGTTGAGGACTTGTTATAAAGATATCTGTTTTTATATAATATTATTTGCTAAGTTTGAACAATATTATTTTATCTTAAAGCTCTAAAAGCTACATCAGCTAAAAATTTACTTCTATTGTTGCTTACTTGATCTATTGCTTCTACTAGACTTTTTGGTAATGTGATATTAATTCTAACTTTTGATTCTTCATTAAGTGGTTCTTTAATATAATCTCCCTTTTCGAGCATTAAAGAAATAGCAGATTTGAAGGCTTCTTTTGCATCTTCTAAAGCTTGTATTTGTGTATCACCATCTCCCATGATATATGGAAAATCTTTGTATCGAGCAAAATATCCTCCCCCATCTTCATCACTTAATTTTTTAATGATGATTTCATAAGGTAAATTCAAGTAGTATTCTAAATTTTTCATTCTTTACTCTCTTCGATTGCTTTTAATACCATTTTTACATATATTGCCTTTATAGGTCGTTTAAATGGTATAGTAATTAAATCACACCCTTGTTTTCTAAATTGATAGTGTGATCCTCCTTTATTAAAACATTCATAACCGAAATCCTCTAATAGCTTTTTAAGAATTTCAAAGCGAATATTTTTAGGATTGTTTTTTAATTCTTTTATTAACTTATCTTTATTGCTCATTAAAAACCTTATAGTGTGTATTATACACACTAAAACTTAAAAATTAATTTACTGGTTTAGCAAGATTAATTCTTGTTATAAAAACAAATCCTCTCTTGCTCCATGCAATTTGTACATTTCAATATTTCTTATAGTTTTAGGCGTAAAAACAACTTGCACATACATATTAACTCTTGTATCTGTAAGTTTCATTTTTGCATAATTATTTTCTATGGCATGAGCTGTTGCTATCATCTTTTTATCAAAATAAGAAATGATGTTATATCCTAATAATAAATCTCTTAGCTCATCTTCTTTTATATCACAAACTTTAGCAACTTGCGTAAAAAGAAAATTGCCTCCTCTTTGAAATACATTTCTTAATCTTTCATTTTCAAGTTTTAATCTTTCTACTTCCATTCTTAGATATTCGCTTTTATCTAAGTATTTTAAAGCTAACAATAAAGACTCTTTATGTGAAATGATATTAGAAGCTATTAGATTATTATCATGATTGTAATCACTATCTTTGCTTTTATAATAACCATATTTTCTAATACTTGGTAAAACTTCTTTATTTACCCACATTCTAAAAGGCTTAGCTTTAGGACTTCTTGAATTATTCATCACATAATAAAGTTGTGCCTCATCTATCATGGTAAATTCTTTTACTCCAAAACCAGTATCAAAGCTATGTAGATTTAATCTAGGTAGCTCAAATTCCCTTAATATAGCATTTTTAACATCTGTCGTATTTTGTATTTCTAAAATCTTACAAATATCACTTAAGCAAAACATTGTTTCGTTATCTTCATTTGTTATAATTCTAACTTGCTTATCATTGAAGTTTAAAGATAGGCTATTTTCGCCCTCATGATTCCTTTCTTTGTTAAACTCCAAATTGTTTTGATTATTAAATGAGGGCTTAATTTCTTCATTATTTTTATGTATGTAGTTATGGAGTAGGTTAGGTATTATATTTTTATCTATATATGATAAAAATTCTAAACCTTCTTTGGTTTTAAATTTTCTAATAAGCTTTCTAAGAGAGTAATATTCTACATATACTTCTTCACAATCATATAGGTAAAATTCTTTAAATGTTTTAAATTGAGCTTTTTCTAATTCATCTTGTTGAAAGCTTTGTAGATAATATATTAATTCATAATTATCATTATCTAATGACAAGATTTTCTTAACGCAAGCAAAAGAAAAGAATATTTTATTATAAATAACTACAATATCTAAGTTGTATTCTTTGTAAGAAAAACCATTACATTCAGGATATTTAGTATTAGGATTTATAATAGAATTACCATTTATAAAATCATCAAATTTATGCTCATTATTTTTTACTAAAGTAGTGTCTATAAACTCATCATCTTGCTTTTTGCTAATACATTCTTTTGCGCTTATTGTGTGTTGCTTTTCTTTAACTATATCTATTTTAAATGCTTTTTTTGTATCTACCTTTGGCAATTCCTTGACTGTTTTTACTTCTTGTGTTTGCATATCTTTTAAGTGTAAAGGCAAAACTTCATTAATCCATTGCTGAACATGGGTAGTATTGATAGGTTTTTTCTGTCTATCATTTATCATCTTTAAAAGATACATACACTGATCTAAGCTAAAGAATTTTACGGGAATTCTATTTTTTAATTTAGATGAGCTAACATTGTATTGTTTGTAGCACTTTTCACCAAATTTTTGCTCCAAAAGATAAGTATAATAGCTATTAGAATTAATCTTTAATATGCCACAAAGTATATCTTTAAAACTAAGCCAAACTTCTTTTTCATCATAAACTATTCTTACTGTTTTATCATCAAAATTTAAAAACTTAAAAATCATTTTTCATTCCTTTATTTAGCATGAGACTAAAAGATCATCTGTAAAAATTAAAGCAGAAGAATAGTCTTTATTGTTATTTAGTCTTAATTTTAGACACTCATTAGCCTCATAACCTAAATTATAAATTATTTTTATAGTTTTTATAAGCGCATAGTTTTGATTAAAATCATTATGTATGTTATTAGTAATATCTAAAAAGTCTTGATTGATATATTCAAACAAATATTCCTCATCTGGGTCAATGGATATTTTATTGATTGTGATATTTTTATTAGCAATAATAAAAAAAGCAATATCTAGCAATATATCTATGCGCTTGTTTTCATTATTTGCATTGTTGAAGTCTTTAAATAGTTGAAATAGGGCTGTTGTTGAGTTTGATTTTGCTGTTTTTGAAGTGTTTTTTAGGGCAGGTGTTAAATCAAAAAATACCGACCCCCACAGGGTGCATAAATCTTTCATGGTTTTCTTTTTTTTAAAACTGATGTTTTAGGATTTTTACATAAAAATGAATAGTTTATATAAAAATATATTTTTTGAGTATTATTTGATATTATTGTCGCCAAAGGGTTTCTGTATCTTAAAAAAAGGGGAAATCAAAGCTAATAAGCCTTGACTATTATTATACATAATAGTATAATAATTACTAGAATATGATTATTCAAGGTTCTCACCTTCTTTCTAAGGCAAGATTTGATTAATCAAAGGCTGGGAACCCTTTGGTTAATCAGCCTTAGAATGATTATACTGTAAAACACTTTACGACTAATTTTAGTTTTAATCCTTAAAAATTAAATAATTAAACGAATTAAGCTCATTTATAATTATTTTTTCAACATCTTTCCTTAAATCAACAAATAAAGCATTTACATCGATCTCATCTAAGTTGTTTTCTACCCACTCTATGGTATTTATTTTGTCTTTTTCACTTAAAATTAAAGAGTATAATTTGATATTTTTTAAAGAAATTTTAAATTTCTTTAACCCGAAATCCACGCCCTCTTTCGGTTATTGTGTTCTAAATGTATTAAGCTTAGACTAAGCGCGGATATATATAATATGCTCTAAGGATTTAGATGAGATAATTAACGAGCTTAATTATCTCTTTTATTAATTCTAAAATAAGAATTATAAAATCAATTATCTTGCCCATTAATAACCCCCTTTCTAAAAACCGAAAGAGTAGCCATACTTAATACAAATTTATTATATCAAATTTCTTTTCAATGAAAGGTACTCTTAGTTTGCTTTCATTTTAACTTTTTAAAAGAAGATAACTTTTTATTCTAAAATTGTTTTACCAAATTTTTAAATGATTTAATAAGGATTTTCTATAATATCTGTTATTTTATTA
>NZ_JANQDA010000034.1:0-5520 GCF_024723655.1 Campylobacter sp. RM5063
TAAACCATTAATTCAATCATATAAATTGCATTTTTAAGAGTAAAATTGCTAAAATAATGCTTTTAATTTTAACCAAGGAAATATTTTGAGGGTTTTACTAGTTTTATTTTTATCAAGCCTAGCTCTTTTTGGCGCTGAAGCAACTATACCAACTGTAAATTTAAGCCTTAGTGCCCCAAATAGCCCTCAACAGCTCGTAACAACTTTAAATATAATTATAGTTTTAACTATACTAGCACTTGCTCCAACTATCATCTTTGTAATGACTTCATTTTTAAGACTTATAGTAGTTTTTTCTTTTCTAAGAACTGCTCTTGGCACACAAACCATGCCTCCAAATACTATCTTAGCGACACTAGCTTTGATTTTAACTTTTTTTATTATGGAACCTGTTGCTACAAAATCATACAATGAAGGCATAAAACCCTATATTGCTGAACAAATAGGCTATGAAGAAGCCTTTGCTAAAGGCGTTAAACCTTTTAAAGATTTCATGTTAAAAAATACCAGAGAAAAAGACTTAGCACTTTTTTATAGGATCAGAAATTTAGAAAATCCAAAAACCATAGATGATGTTCCTTTAACGGTTTTAGTGCCTGCTTTTATGATAAGTGAACTCAAAACTGCTTTTGAAATAGGCTTTTTGCTTTTCTTGCCATTTTTAGTTATTGATATGGTAGTAAGCTCAGTGCTAATGGCTATGGGTATGATGATGTTACCACCTGTTATGATTTCCATGCCTTTTAAATTGCTTATTTTTGTTTTGGTAGATGGATGGAATTTGCTTATACAAAATCTCGTCAAAAGCTTTTTAACTTAGCAATTTAGAGCAAAAATATGTGTATTATTAGCTTTATTTGTATTTTTCTAAATCAAAGATTTTAAATGGCATTTGCTATATTTGGAAAATACCTTTATGATGATCTTGTCTTCACTCTTAAAGCTCACACTCAAAAAGAAAGTAAAAAAGCTTTTAAAATCATAGAAAAATATAAAAATCAATATTATTTTTTAGGCTATATTCAATATGAATTCTATAAATATCTAGAAGATAAAAATTATAAAAGCAAAGAGCCTTTTTTATATTTTTTTGCTTTTAAATCAAAAAAAATCTTTACAAACGAAGAAAAAAATTTAGACTTTTATCCAAGTTTTTCATCCAATTTAAACCAAGAAAAGTATTTTGAAAACTTTGACAAAGTCAAAGAAGCCATAGCTAAAGGTCAAAGTTATCAAGTTAATCTTACTCAAGAACTACATTTACAATCAAATCTTAATGTGTATGAGAGTTTTTTAAGCCTTTATCCTAAGCAAAATACCCCCTATAAAGCTTATATGAAAAATGAATTTTTAGAATTGGCTTCATTTTCACCTGAACTTTTTTTTAAAATCAAAAATAAAAAAATCATCACAAAACCCATGAAAGGCACAATCAAACGCTCAAATAATCCAAAAGAAGATGAAAGTCTAAAAAACTTTTTAAAATGCGATGAAAAAACTATTAGTGAAAATGTAATGATAGTTGATTTATTACGCAATGATATTTCAAAACTCATCAAAAAACATTCTTTAAAATGCGAACTTTTTAAGGTTAAAACCTACCCTACCTTACACCAACTCATTTCAAAAATAAGTGGGAAATTAAAGCCAAAAAATGATTATTTTAAAATTTTCAAAGCCCTTTTTCCATGTGGATCTATCACAGGTGCACCCAAAATAGAAACTATTAAACTCATAGAAAATTTAGAGCAAAGAAAACGCGGGATTTATTGTGGAGCGATAGGCTTAATCCATAAAGATAAAGCAAAATTTAGCGTAGCCATACGCACTTTAGAGAAAAAAAATAATGATGATTTTTTAAGATATGGTGTAGGAAGCGGACTTGTGTGGGACTCACAAAAACAAGATGAATTTGAAGAATTAAAACTAAAAAGTAAAATTTTAAAACCTAACTTTTATTTATTTGAAACAATGTATTATAAAAATCATTCTATTTTATTTTTCAAAGAACATTTGACAAGAATTTTAAACTCAGCTAATTTTTTTGGCTTTGATACTCAAAGATTAAAACATGATTTTAAAAATATACTAGAGAGTAAAGATAAAAAATTCCATTTTAAATCTTTACAAAATTTTAACAATTTTGTTTTCAATCATCATCATTTTTTTACAAAAAGTAATTTTACTCAAAAAGGCTCAAAGGCTATTAAATTAAAACTTTTTAAAAATGGCCTTTATGAGTTTGATTTTAGCAATATACAAGAAAATTCAAGCAAAAAACTACTCATAAGTAAAGACATCATAAAAGTAAATCTTTTAACACACCATAAAACTTCTCTGCGTAGTTTATATGAAGCAAATTCTTATCTATGGAAAGAAAATATTTGCTATGACATAGTTTTTTTTGATGAAAAAGGCATACTTTGTGAGGGTTCAAGAAGTAACATTATTATAAATTTAAATGATGAGTATTTTACCCCTTATGCTAAAAACTGCCTAAATGGTATTTATAGACAAACACTCTTAAAACACAAGCTCATCAAAGAAAAAGATATCACTAAAGATGAGCTTTTAAATGCTAAAGAAATTTATGCTATTAATTCTTTAAGAGGCTTAAAAAAGGTATTTTTGTGAAAGTTTTGATTATAGATAATTATGATTCTTTTACCTACACCATAGCCTTTTATTTAAAAGAATTAAACATTGCTTATAAAATTATTAAAAACGATAAATTTAAAAATCCAAAAAAGCTTAAAAAATATGATTTTACCCATCTTCTAATCTCCCCTGGACCAAATTCTCCAAAAGAATCAAAGTTAAGTTTAAAAGCTATAAAATATTTTAAAAAAGATAAAAAAATTCTTGGAATTTGTCTAGGACACCAATGTATAGCACATGTTTTTGGTGGTAAAATTTCTAAACTTCCAAACCCAACTCATGGTAAGGTAAAAACTATAAAATTTAAACCAAACCCACTTTTTAAAAATCTTAAACAAAATTTTAAAATTTGTTTATATCACTCTCTTTATGTTAATCATATAGGTGAAAAATGTGAAATTTTAGCCCATAGTGAAGATAATATCATCATGGCTTTAAAACATAAAAAATACGATATTTATGGAGTTCAATTCCACCCTGAAGCCATACTAAGTCAAAACGGCAAAAAGCTACTTAAAAACTTTCTTACTTTGCAATAATCTAATATTTATATTTTTTTCATTTACTTTAAACTTAAATTTATGGGGGGGGGTATAATGCTTTTTTCAATTTAAATTTACAAGGAGTAATCAAATGAAACTTTCTTATTACACAAGTAAAGTTTTAATGGGAGTTAGCATTAGTGCTTTATTAAGCGGTGCTGCTTTAGCTCAAAATATTGACATACAATATACAGGTTTTGATCAAAATAATGCTAAGAATTATTTTAATGAAGAAACCAATGGAAATTTTACATTAAAAAATGAATACACCAATAATGATTTAACATTAAATATTAAAATATGGGATATTCCAAATGAATTATTAGAAAAAAACTCTCAATTATATGATAAAGCTGGTGTTAAAATTGACTTGGGAAATAACGATCTTACAATCAACAACATAGATATGCATTCTAACACTTCTACAGATGAAGATAAAGCTGCTTATATAGGAAATTTCAATATTAGTGCAAAAAATATTTATGCAAATGATATTATTTTTCAAGCATTACATAAAGAATCTGTTATCAATGGAAATATCTATTTACAGGGAAGTAAAGATGTTGATATAAAAAATATAGCTGGTGCTCATGATGATAGACGAGGTTCTACTATTTTAATAGGAAATGGTATAGCTGGAACAAGTGGCTCCTTAAGTATAAATGGAGATCTAAATGCAGATAAGACTGGTTTTGTTTATCAAAGTGATAATAGAAATCAAGTAGCTATAAAGGTTAATGGCAATGTTAATATCACAAATTCTATTTTTTCTGTGGGAACATCTAGCTTTAGCAATCTAAAATTAGATAACTTTACCTTTATACAAGCAGACAACTTCAATAAAAACATCATAGAAAATCAAATAACAGCTAGCCTTGGTAAAGATATTTATAGTGTTTTAGAAAATAAAGAAAAACTTGAAATAGATGAAACACTTGTGCATATATTAGATTTAAGTAAATTTGTTAATTACAACCTTTCTATTTCAAATGATGGAAAACATCTTTTAGTAAATGGAGGAGCCAATGATAATATAAACAATAACAAAATGATTTTAGAATCTGAAAAAGAATATTTATCTTATTTCAAAGAAAGACTAAAAGAAGAATTAGAAAGTGATAAATGTAATAATGATATAAAAAAATGTGAAAATATTTATAACACACTTAATGAAATTAAAAATAAAATACAAAATATTAATGAAATTATAGCAAGCAATAGCAATACTGGAAGTGGAGAAATCTCTAATGATGATTATATTAAAAACGATTCTAGTGTTTCAGCTTCTAACAAAGACTTTGTTTCTAAAATTTTAGATGGACTTAAAATTGGTGGAGATTTAAATGCAATAGGTAGTATTAAATTTGATAAAGCCGGGGAACAAGTAGCAAATGATATAAAAGATTCAGCTAAATCTATCTCAAATGTAAATCAAGCCTCATCAGGTATAAACTCGACTATCAATGTATCAAATGATGTATCCATAGGTTCTCGTGTAGCTATGTTAAATAATCCTTATGGAAATTACGCTACAAAATTATCTCAAATAAGATTTGCTACTAATGATTATAGAGGAAATTATGTTGATAATTATAATAACAGCATTTGGGGTAATGTAATAGGCGGTGCAAACATCATAGATGGAGATAGTGGTGCTTTATATGGAGCCACTATAGGTATGGATAGAAAAGTCAATGATGATGTTATTATTGGTACTTATTTTACTTATGCAAACGCTGAAATAAAAGATAATCTTTTAACCCAAAAATCAGATAATTTCCAATTTGGTGCTTATTCTAATATCCATATAAGTCCAAAGGTAGAAGTTAATGTTAAGGCTTATGCTCAAATTTCTCCAACAGATCAAGATATTGTAAATAGAGGATTTAACACTACAAATAGTGCTGACTTTAATAGAAAATTCCTTGGTTTGAGTGCTAACATGGGATATATTTTTGATTTTAGTAATAATACCTTATTTATCAAACCTTTTGCCGGAGCAAACTACTACTATGCACATACCCCAAGCTATAAAGAAAACGGAATTGCAGGAAAAGATGTCAATAGCGCTAGTAATAATTCTATTTCTTTAGAACTTGGTGCTGAATTTAGAAAATATATGAGCGAAACATCATATTTATTTATCACTCCAAAAATAGAACAATATGTAATGAATAATGGAGATGATTATGTAGCGAGTTTAAATGGAGTAGCACTACCTAGCGTAAAAAGTGATGATAAGAAAAAAACTTATGGACAAATCATCATAGGTGGAAATGTAGATATTAACGAGCAATTTAGCCTAAATGCAGGTGTTGGG
>NZ_JANQDA010000035.1:0-4511 GCF_024723655.1 Campylobacter sp. RM5063
TTAGCAGATGCTTGGTAAAATGCTATAATCTTGCTTTAATTTTTTTAAAGGTTTTTTATGGCTGCTGATGATCAAGAGAAAACAGAAGAACCCACATCCAAGAAAATAGAAGATGCGCGACAAGAAGGAAATGTCCCAAAAAGCCAAGATGCATCTGCTGTGGCTGTACTTATTATAGCTGTGGTTGTGGTGTTGTTTATGATGCCTTTTATAGGTGAGAGAATTAGCGGTTTATATCGTTTTTATCAAAGTTTTATAGGCATTGAAATTGATTTAAAGATTTTACAAAAAATCATTATAAAAACTATGATAGAGATGTTTATTATGGTATTGCCCATTACTTTAGTAATTATGGTAGCGGGTGTGCTTGGAAATCTAATGCAGTTTGGTTTTATTTTTACTACTAAGCCCATTACTCCAAATTTTAATAAAATTAATCCTATTAACGGGCTTAAAAATCTTTTTTCTTTAAAAAAGATTATTGAGGCTTTGAAAATTATACTTAAAGTCGGTGTTGTATTTGGTATAGCTTTTGTTTTTTTATTGCAATTTATGAAAGAACTTCCTAGAGTAGAACTTTATACGATTTATCCACAACTTTTATGGCTTAGGGATAAAGCTATTATACTTGCAGCTATTGTTATTATAGCTTTTTTGATTATAGGGCTTTTAGATGTACTTTTGGTAAGGTATCAATACTTTAAAAACTTACGCATGAGTAAACAAGAAGTTAAAGATGAATTTAAACAAAGCGAGGGAGACCCTTTAGTAAAAGGAAGAATTCGTCGTTTGCAAATGGAAGCAGCAAGGCGTAGAATGGTGCAAGATGTTGCTAGTGCTGATGTTGTGATTACTAACCCTACCCACTATGCGGTTGCTTTGCGTTATGATAGTTCCAAAGAAGCTGCACCAAAAGTTTTAGCTAAGGGGGTGGATTTTTTAGCTTTGCGTATTAAAGATATGGCATATGAATACAATGTTATGATTTATGAAAATCCTCCTTTAGCTAGAGAACTTTATAAAGCTTGCGAGGTAAATGATCTTATTCCACCAGAGCTTTTTAAAGCAGTGGCAGAGGTTTTAAGCTTTGTCTATACTTCCAATAGACAAAAATTTGCCGATAGATTAAAATAAATTTAGCTTTTTAATTAAGCTTATAATGGTCATAGTTATAGAAAGGGTGTAAATACCTAAAAGTGCTATGCGGTGGGATTTAAGATTGATTTTTTCCATGATTTTTATACCAAGATAAACTCCTAGCATAGAGCTAAATCCTACTAAGCTTCCATTTTGTAACACTTCTTTATCAATGATGTCATTATATACAAAAGAACTAATTCCTGAAATTGAAGCAAATATTACAAAAAATAAACTAAGTGGCACTACTTTTTTAGTATCATAGCCTAAAAAATAAGCTAAAATAGGGGTAATTAAAAGCCCACCACCAATTCCTAAAGATATAGCAAAAATTCCTGTAAATACGCCACAAATTAGCAAAATAGAATTTTTTAAGATATTAGAGTGGTTAATGTTTCCAATGGTGCTTTTTTGATTAAAAGCAAATTTTAAGAAGAATACAATACTCACGCATAGAAAAATACTTGTTAAGGTTATATCTGAAAAATACGAGAGTAAAAGCCCGCTAAACATCGCACCTAAAAAGCCTCCAAAGCCTATGATAAGTCCATCTTTTAAGATTAAATTTTTCTTTTTATAGTTTAAATAGGAACCAAAAATAGAAGCAAAAATCATTTGTACAACAGAAATTGCAACAGCATGATGAGAGCTAAGTCCTAAAGTAAGCATGAAAGGAACGATAATCATACCACCACCTATGCCAAAAACCCCTGAAGCCATACCTGAAAAAATTCCTATAATCATATAAGGAAGTAAAGTTAAATCCATAATTTATAAACCTTTAAATAAAAAATATTGTAACAAAATAAAATTTATTTATCTTTAGAAAATATAATCATAGTCGATTTATGATGATTATAAAGATTTTTTGGAGTTAATATGAAATTTTGTAAAAAATGCGTTATGCCAGATACTAAGCCTGATTTGCATTTTAATGATGAGGGAATTTGTGATGCGTGTTGCTCGCAAGAAGCTAAAAATCATGAGATAAATTGGCAAGAGCGTGAAAAAGAATTTCTAGAACTCGTTAAAAAATATAAAAAACATCCTGTGTATGATTGTGTGATAGGAGTAAGTGGTGGTAAGGATTCTACCTTTCAAGTTTTAAAATGTCTTGAACTTGGACTTAATCCTTTGTGTGTTTGTTTTGAACCAAGTATCCCTACTAAAATAGGTAAAAAGAATTTAAAAAATTTAAATAACCTTGGTGTTGATTTAATCCATATCAAAAGAAATCCTTTGGTGTATAAAAAATTAGCCCGCGAAGCTTTTATAAGAACGGGTGATAATGAATGGCAAAACCATTTGGGGATTTTTACATGTGTTCCAAAAGTAGCTGTTGCTTTTGGTATTCCTTTGATTATTTGGGGAGAAAGTCCGCAGATTGAGTATGGTGGGCCAGCTAGCTCTAAAGAAAAAAACACTTTAGGTAGAGAGTGGCTTGAAGAATTTGGCGGACTTTTGGGTAATAGAATTTCTGATATGATTGGTGTTGATGGTATTAGAGAAAAGGATTTATATTTTTATACTTATCCAAGCGATGAAGAGCTTCAAAGAGTAGGAGTTACAGGGTTATTTTTGGGATATTATTTTAAATGGGATTATAAGTATAATTTAAAATTAGCCCAAGAAAATGGCTTTAAAACTAGTACAAAACCAGTTGAAACTACTTATGAGAATTTTGAAAATTTAGATTGTTATTCAAATCATGTGCATGATTATTTAAAATACTGCAAATATGGTTTTGGAAGAGCTACGGATAATGCGTGCTTGGATATAAGACTTGGCTATATTAGCCGTGAAGAGGGCGTGAGACTTGTAAATAAATATGATGGAAAGCCACCTAAAAAGGCTATTAAGAAGTATTTGGAATTTAGTGGTTTTAGTGAAAAAGAATTTGAAAAAATTGTCGATTCTTATACTAATAAAAAGATATTTAAACGCGATGAAAATGGTAAATTCTTAAGAGATAGTGATGGATCATTGATAAAAAAAGATGAGTTTGTTTTGAAATGATTTGTATTGTTGATTATCATCTTGGAAATTTTAAATCTGTTTTGAAAGCTTTTGAAAAACTTAATCAAGAAGTGATTATAAGTTCTAAAAAAGAAGATATAAAAAATGCCTCTAAATTAGTTTTACCGGGCGTTGGATCTTTTAAACAAGGTATGGAAAATTTAAAAAAACTTGCACTAGATGAGTTTTTAAAAGAATGTGTTTTAAAAGATAAAAAGCCTATTTTGGGGATTTGTCTTGGTATGCAACTTTTTGCTAGTAAAGGGTATGAGGGCGGAGAGTGTGAAGGGCTTGATTTTATAAAAGCAAAGGTTTTGAAATTTGATTTAAGTAAAGAAAAATTATTGCATAGTGGTTGGGATGATTTACAATTTAGTGATAAAAAAAGCAAGCTATTTGATGGAATTTTAGAAAAAAGTGATTTTTATTTTGTGCATTCTTATTATGTAGAGTGTTTAGAAAGTGTGGAAACTTCTTTTTGTGAGTATGAAAAACCTTTTTGTGCAAGTTTTGAAAAAGATAATATTTTTGCTGTGCAATTTCACCCTGAAAAAAGCCAAAATGTAGGTTTGAAACTTTTGGAAAATTTTGCAAATTTAAAGGCCTAGTATGCTTAAAACAAGAATTATACCTTGCGTGTTATTAAAAGATCATCAGCTTGTAAAAAGTATCAATTTTTCTTCTTTTAGAACTATAGGGCATGTAATAAGCACAGCTAGGATATATAATGCTAGAAATGTTGATGAGCTTATAGTTTTAGATATCAATAAAAATGGTGTTATAGATTTTGAAAGCTTAGAAGATATAGCTAATGAGTGCTTTATGCCTTTAACTATTGGAGGTGGGATTAGAACTTTAGAAGATATTAGAAAAGTGTTAGATATAGGTGCTGATAAAATTAGTATTAATTCTATGGCTTTGCAAGATCCAGATTTTGTCAAAAAGGTGGCAAATACTTTTGGAAGCTCTTGTGTAGTATGCTCGATTGATGTAAAAAAAGACAAAAATAAATTTAAAGTTTTTAATAATGAAATTTTAGATATTGATCCGCTAGAACTTGCATTAAAATACGAATCTTTAGGAGCAGGGGAGATACTTTTAACAAGTGTTGATAAAGAAGGAAGTTCTTTGGGGTATGATTGGGAATTGCTAGAGTATTTCAAAGGTAAATTAAAAATTCCACTCATTATCAATGGAGGACTTTCTAAGCCTCAAGATGGGGTAAAAGCCATACAACTTGGTGCGAATGCATTGGCTGGTGCTTATATATTTCATTTTAGTCAATATACTCCAAATGATGTTAAAAATGAGCTTTTAAAAAATGATATCCCCGTGAGGATTGTTTAAATTTACAAAAT
>NZ_JANQDA010000036.1:0-4487 GCF_024723655.1 Campylobacter sp. RM5063
TTATATCTAAAAATTTACTAAAAAACTCTAAAATAATATCATATTTAAAAAAATTAGCAAAATAATTTAAAAATAAATATAATATCAAAATATAATAATTTGTAAAAATTATGTTATTTGTTATAAGGATATAATATGCGAAACACACAAGAACAAATGTCTTATAAAGACCAAATTAAAGAATTTTTAAAAAGTGATGAATTTTATAGTTTGCTTATATATGGAGGCTGGGGAGTTGGAAAAACTTATTTATGGAAAGAAATTGAAAATGAAATTAATCCAAAAATAATACAAAAGAAAGATTTGTGGAAAAAATTTAAGTCCAATGCAAATTTTTTTAACCATTTAATAATATTAATTTCTATCATAAAACAATATGTTGGAATTACTCTTATGAGTATTATAAAGTATTTTAATCTTTGTAGTTATATTGAAAATCCAAACAAACAAGTAAAAAATATTGTTTATGTTTCTTTGTTTGGAAAGGAACATTATAAAGAAGTTTTAGAAGAAATAACCCTAAAAGCTTATAAGCATAACAAGATTTTATATTTTATTCGAAATATAACTTTTTGGAAATTGTCTATAGGTGCATTTTTGCAATTATTTATAGAAAAAAATTTCGAAAATATAATTGTATGTCTTGATGATTTAGAGAGAAAATCAGATAAACTTGATATTAAAGATATTTTAGGACTTGTTAATAAACTAAAAGAAGAAAAATGTAAAGTGATTTTGATAGGTGATATAGATAGTTTAAGACAACAAGATATATTTAAAGAATACCGAGAAAAAAGTATAGAAACCAAGCTTCACATTGAATCTATAACAGAAGTAGCAAAACAAATAATAAAAGAAAAATGTCCTAAAATACAAGATTCCATTATTCCATACCGGGAACTTATTAAAATAAATAATCTGAGAATAATTAAAAAAATAGCATATATATTTAATCTATTTTATGAAAAATTAGAATTTAAAACAGATTTAAACAACTTTGAAACGGAAAATATTTACAAATTTATTTTATTAGAAATAACTAAAGAGTTAAATCCTAAGAATTTTAAATCTAAAGATGAATTTAACGACAATCTAGAATTAAGAGAAATATCTAACATTATAAAAAAAATAATAAACAATTATAGTAAAAACACTTTTACATATATACAAAAAGAAGATATAGAAAAAATAAAAAAGTATATAAAAAAAATAGTCCATCACAATACCATTATTAGTAAAATTGATAAACTATTTAATATTATAAAGCAAATAAAAGAAGAAAAATTTAAAGACAACAATATACCTGAAATAAATCAGATTCTAGAAAATATAAAAGAAATAGATGAAAAATATAAAATTTTTATAAATAATTTTAAACCTGTTGATTTTTTTGCTTTAGTTAATTATACAGATCACACAAAAAAACAATCTATTTTAAACATAAAAAATGCTTATATCGAAGAATTTACACGAGAAGAACATCCTTTTTATTATCAAATGTTAAAAAAATTAATAAACATAACAGAAGACAATAACTTAAAAACAAAACAAGAAGAAATAACAGAACGAAATAAGAATAAAACAACTAACAATCAAGCCAATAAAAAAGATAATGAAAACATACTAACCCAAATCAATAACTATAATGACTTAGAATACTTTATTGAAAATCGACAAATAAAAACTAACGACATAAAAGAATTAAAGAAAAACAAACTAATAAATTTTTATATAAAATTTTTCTTTAGTTATGAAAATAATCAAATAAAGTATAAAGAATTATATGAAATATATAAGAATTAATAGTTTTTCTCTTTTGGATTTTATTATTATAAAAGTTCAAAAGTAATAATATTACTTTTGATTTACATTATTGGCAAATGAGCGTTAGCGAAATTTGCGGTTTTTTGAATTTAAGAACAGATAAAGAAGAAAAAGACTTATAAAAAATGCTTTTAAATGCCTATAAAATAGCTATTTATTAAAGTTTTTGATTTTCCCACCAGTGGGACAAATTTTCCCACCAGTGGGACAAAAACTGCTCGTGGTGGGAAAAAACTAAAAAAGTAATTTTTCCCAAAATAATCAATAAAATTCATTGTATGGGATACAATTTGTTTTTTTATTTGGGAATTTATCATTTTTTGGGAAAATAATGCTATAATGTTTTTTAATTTTTGGGAAAAGGTAATATATGGCAAAGATAGTTAATTTAGAAAACAAAGAAACTAAAAAATTATATAGTAATGTTCAAGAGAAAGTTGATGCTGTAACAGGAGAAGTTACCACAGTAATAAGTTCTTTTTTACAAAGAGAAAAAACCAAAGATGATTTTATTAAATTATTTGTAGAAAACATTAGTTTTCTTACTGATAATCTTTCAAATCCTGCTTTAAGAGTTGTGTTGATGATGATTAAAAATTTAAATTATCAAAATGTTTTTCAATATAATAGTGAGTTCGTTCATTATTTTGAAAGTAGGAAGATTTTAGGAAAATCAAGTGTTTATCGTGCGATAAAAGAACTTGAAGATAAGCAAGTTATTTTTAAAGTAACAGAAGAGCAGAGAAAAGAATATGATATTATTGGTTCAAATTCATATATTATGAATCCACAAATCATAGGTAAGGGTTCTTTTAAAGATCTAAAAAAATTAAGACAAACTGTCGTTAAAACTTTTGATTTTGACAATTTAGAATTTAAGCAAGAAGTATCAGTTGAAAGTGAATATGAAGGTCTTGAGCAAATTAAGAGAAATCCAGATCATTATGTTATTGAAGAAGTTAAGCAAATAGCTTCAGATAAGAATGTTGTAGAAAATCAAGTGATTATTTCTAAAAAAGATGATGAGCAAATAAATTATCCTTCATTAAAACAAGAGAAAATAATTGATGTTAATAGTAATATTCCTAACTTAACTTCAAATGATAATGTAGAACCTACATTATTCGATGGAAGCAAAAATGAGCAAAAGGCAATGGCTTTTATTAATGAATTTGCAGGTATGTTTAATGGAGCTTTTCATCCAAGTAAAACAGCCAAAGAAATGAAAAAAGAATTTTTAGAAAATGACTTAAAAAAGGGTAATATATGAAAAAAGTATTTCTTGATACAAATATTTTTATTGATTTTTTTGATGAAGCAAGAGTAAATAATGAACAAGCTAAACAATTAATATATTTTTTAATATCTAATGAAATAAAAATAGTGTTTTCAGAAGATATGATTTCAACTATCGCTTATTTAATAGATAAAGATAAATTACCAGCCCTTATGTCTTTTTTTAAAAACACAATAACAAATCCATATTTTGATATAGTTTCATTTGGATCAAGCGTTATTAATATGGCTTGTGATTTTTACTTGCAAAATAAAGGTGATTTTGAAGACTATTTGCAGTATTTTTGTGCAGAAAAAGAAAATTGCACAGCAATTTATACTATGGATAAAAATTTTCCAAATTTAAAAATACCTATAAAAAGATATGGCGATACAAACATATAATAATATTTCATCTATCTCATGTTAAGATATTAAAAATATTTAAAAATTAGAGGAAAATATGAAATTGCTCAATAAAGTAGATTTTAATGAATTACTATCACAAATAAGATTATCTTCTTATGACAATGATGTTGTAAAACACTATGATAATCTTAAACTTATAGGAAAGATCACACCAAAAATTGCAACATTGGAAATTATTCTTAGAAATAAACTTGATAGTAAATTATCAGAGCAAGATAATGATTGGATAAAAAACTCTAATGATGAAAATATTAAAAAAGCTAAGATTGAAATTGAAAATAGAGAAAAAAATAAGATTTTATCCCATCATCAATATCTTTCTTGTATGAGTTTGGGAACTATTATCTATCTCATTAAAGAGAATAAATTACAAAATTCTATAATGGATTTAAAAGGTATTAATTTTAGAAACTACGGAGAGAATAATAGAAATTTCTTTTTTGAAAAAGGAAAGAAATTACGCTTTAGAAACACACATAAAGTAGATGTAGTTCTTAGTTTATTACAAAATCTAAGAAATAGAAGTTATCATTGGGAAAATATATTAAAAACAACAGAAAACAATGGAAAATATTATCCAAGATTAACGACAAAAATAGAAAACACTCATATAGGATTAAATCCACAAAAAATAGATTTATTTTTAAGTGATTTAATTAAAACATTCAATGAAGAAATTTTGGAATATTGTTAAAAGTTGGAATGGGCTACTAGGAAGCCCTTTGAATTTCATCAAAATTATAGTCAATCTAACATTAAATTAAAATAAATAGGGGAATATCTTGCCAAAAAAAAGAATGTTTTTGTTTGTTCCATATCAAGATATTCGTGAAGCTAAAAAACTTGGTGCAATGTGGGATAACAAACAAAAACAATGGTTTGCACCAAAATCATTAGATATTAATATATTTAAAAAATGGTTAGATAAAACCGCATTAAATAATAAAAGTAATTCTTAC
>NZ_JANQDA010000037.1:0-4442 GCF_024723655.1 Campylobacter sp. RM5063
TTACCTTGTCTTTTAAAGTAGTTTGGATAAAGTTATTTACTTTATCTTTGTTAATATTAGCTTGATTAGAAGCATTTGAAACTTCAGTTAAAATATTATCTTTGGCCTGTATAGCTTCATTATCTGCAAATTTATCATCACTAGCTTTGTCTAAGCCATTGTCTTGATAAGCTAGTAAAAAATCTAAGCTTTGAATCATAGAATGAGCTATATCAAGTCTTTTATCATCATTTGGATATTTATCTTTACTTAAAAGATAATTAGCTAAAAATTCTGCTTTAGAGGTAGGATTGTCTTTATCAATCTTTGCATAAGCTTTTAACAAATCATTTAGTGTATTTATATCTACTGCATAGAATTTATCTTTTAAGTCGAATATGATTTTTTCTAAAAGTTTTGGGTCTAAGATATCATCATCACTTAAGATAGCTGTTTCATCTTTAATATTTTCTACATCAGGGATATTTGCAATAGGTTTTTGTGGCAAATCAGATATAGCAATATTAGGATTATCTACTTCAAAATCAGGAATATTAACTTCTGGAATTTGAGGTATTGTAACATTAGATGGAGGGGTTATAATAGGCAATATGGGTCTTAATACCAGCTTATCTAAGTTATTAAACTCTCCAAGAGCTAAATTTTTATCCATGTAAGCATGTATATTCACTTTTCCCTTATCTACTACATTATTGCCATTTACTATATTCCATATGTATTCATCAGCAAATTTGCCGTCAAGCGCAACTGAATGATAAACGTGAATATTACCCAATTCTTTAATTTTATCAATACCTCCAACAATAAATTTACCTTTCCATAGACTTTCTAAGCTATTTATTTTATCATCATAGTCAGATTGTATTTTAAAATTCTCATCTAGAAAAATAAATACATTATTAGCTTTTAAATAACCTTTTGAACCACCTAAGTGATCAGAAATACTCCCTATAAAACCTGAAGTATAATTTTCACCAACTACAATAATATTATCCTTAGAACTTATTTTTTTATTTATATTTTCAATCTTGCCAATTTTTTTTATGCTGATATTATTTAAATTTAACTGATTTGCATATCCAATAAATCCCCCTATATAAGAAATAGGGTTATTTTTATTGTCTATCGTATTAGTAATGCTTTCGATACCATCAATACTTATATTATTTATTGTATTAAACCAAGCATTACCTGCAAACCCTCCAACATAAGCAATATTTGCTTCATTGCCTTTTATACAGCTAGAGATATCACCTAATTTTTTTAAACTTATATTTGACACCTTTTTATTATCCCATATTTTTCCTGCAAAACCACCAACATAAGAATTACCGCCATTTCTAGATACATTGATCAAAGAAGAAGAGATAATACCAATATTATCTAAACTTATATTACTAAAGTTTCCGACGCCTTGACCTGCAAAACCACCTGCATAAGCATCTCCATTGGATTTTGAGTGAGTTACACTTTCAATAGATGAGATATTGTTTACCTTAATCTTATCATAAATACCACCACCACCATATTTTTGACCACCTACAAAACCACCTGCATAAGCATCTCCATTGGTTGCAGTGCTAGATATATCTGATTTTACATCAATAACTATATTGTTAAAATTAGATGTGCTTGTTCCAGCAAAACCACCTGCATAAGAATTTTTATCTGCAATGCTTGTTATTTCTAATTTATCACCTTTAACAACAATATTTTCATACACAGATTGATAATTTTCATCACGTCCTACAAAACCACCCGCATAAGCATCTCCATTGGTTGCAGTGCTAGATATACTCCCATTAAATGCAAGATTGATTGTATCAAAATTACTTTTTCCCCACATATTTCCTACGAAACCGCCTGCATAAGAATCATTTTTAAGTGAGGTGCTAGATATATCTCCATTAATATTAAGACTTATATCTTTCAATTCATTCGACCCGCCTATTAATCCAGCAAAACCACCTACATAAGAAGAACTTTGACTATAATCTATCGGATCTTTTGTTATGCTAGATATTTTTGAATTACTATTTACTTTTATTGATATTTTTTCATAACGGTGACTCAAGCCACTTTCACCTACGAAACCGCCTGCATAAGAATCATTTTTAAGTGAGGTGCTAGATATATCTCCATTAATATTGAGATTTATATTTTTAAATAATAATGTTTCATCACCATAATGATCAAATCTTGGACCAGCAGCTCCAGCAAAACCACCTGCATAGGATCCTCTTGTATATTCACTGTTATTTTCAGTGCTAATTATATCTCCATTTACAGTTAGGTTAATATTATTAAATGTTCCATTATCAATATACCCGGCAAAACCACCCGTATAGGATCCTCTTACATATTCACTGTTATTTTCAGTGCTAATTATATCTCCATTTACAGTTAGGTTAATATTATTAAATGTTCCATTATCAATATACCCGGCAAAACCACCCGCATATTTACCTCCATTTATATCATGATATGCTAAATTTAAATTTATATTTTCATATTTACCATAATTTATTGTTCTAGCAAATCCATAAATTTTATAATCTTTATTTTTATTATTAAATTTAAAATCAGAAAAGGATATCTTATTTGCACCATAAAAACAATCTGTGCAAAAATAAGCAGCTTCTTTATTATTCACAAAATTGAAATTTTTCATTAATACATTATTTCCCCCACCTGCTCCAAATCCACTAGCAGAATCATTATTTATAAAACTAATTTGATTCATTATTATATTGTTTGATTTTCCAATACTACCAAATCCACTAGCAGAGTTGTAACCACTACCACCATCTCCTATAAACTTTATATTGCTTAATTTTACATTGTTAGCTGTTGAATTTTCGCCAAAATTACCAAAACCGCTTTTGGAGCCATTGCTTTTAAATTCAATTTCATCAAGAATTATATTATTAAAGAATATCTCAGAATCAGTAAACATATTAGTTCTTGTACCAAAAGTACTATATCTTGCTTTTAAATTTTCTAGTTTAAGATCGTGAATGCTTCCGCCATCAATATAACTAGAAAAAATATTATCAAGACGACCTTTTTTGTTGTTAATTTGCACTAAACTAATATCTCCATCTGCAATAATACCAGCAAAACCATTATTATTGCTATCACCATAGAAATTTATTCCTATATTTTTATACAATCCTCCACCTATATACCCAGCAAAACCTCCTCTGTATATATGAGAAAGAACGGATTCAGTATTAATATTGTGATTTTTATCATAACCAATCATTATATTTGAAAAAGAAGCATCTTTACTTTTTATATATCCAGCTAATCCACCTAGATATGTTTTCGAATAAATACCAACATCTGTATAGTCGGCTCCATGTTTTATAAAAACATCACCAAAAATATTATCAAATTTAATATTACTAAAGGTTTGTTTTTTATCTCCTTCTATAACCCCAGCCAACCCACCTACTCTCAAATAATTTGCCATCCAATAATAATCACTCACATAATGTATATCTATGGAATTTAAATTACTTATTCTAATATTATCAAAATTTGAATTTTTAACTACGCCAACTAGTCCACCTATACTTACATCATAAAAATCATTATGGTACTTTATGCCTCCATTTTCATAATCTATATGAATATTTTTAAAGCTACTATCCTCTATAGTTCCAAACAAACCAAGTCTTTTATATAATATAAAAGACCCTGTATCTACATTATCTAAATCCATATTAATATTTTTTAAAGCAAAACCTTGCCCATCAAAAATTTTATTTTTAAAACTATTAAATTCTAAATATGAATTATAATCTTCAGAATCTTCAACTAATCTAACATGATACCCAATCATCATATTAGTAAATTCATTATCTTGTCTTTTACCATCACCATTTAAGTCTACCCAATAATTAGCATAGTTTTGACCATTACTTGCTTTAAAATCTATATCATTAGTAAGTCTATACTCATTAGCATTTTTTCTAAATTCGCTATCTTTAAATGCATTTTCATTCCACCCTTTAGCAAAATGCCACCAGTCAACATCAGAGCCTATGCCTACATAATCATATACTTTAAAGTTATTGTTTGTATTTGTATATTTATCAAACACTTTAAAAGAACTAGGATTATAATAATACCCACTAGCATTTAAATACATAGAACCTTTAAAATTATTACCATTGCTTCCCTTGATATTTAATTTGCTAAGTTTATTACCATTAATAGAGCTTACATCAACATAAACTTCATTGCCTTGTAAAGTTATTTCATTAGCTGAAATTTGTTTTGAGTGTTCTCCTAAATTTTTACCATAGTCAGCATATGCATTAGACACTACTTTATTACCTTGTAAAACAACGCTAGCAGCATTGATTTCACCACCCATATTAATCACATTTCCACCCTTAGGATTTGGCTTAAACACCGGAGAAAAAGAAGCACCT
>NZ_JANQDA010000038.1:0-4290 GCF_024723655.1 Campylobacter sp. RM5063
ATATACTTTTTGGAAGCACTACAGGACACACTCTAACTCATTATATCGAAGAAGAATACCGAGTAGATTACAGATATTTTAAAGATTTTCACGGAAAAATAATAGACGAACAAAACAGAATGCATGATAAAAAAATAAAATTTTATGTTAGACATTTAGATAAAAAATCTTTACCAAATGTCGATAATATAAACTATATTACTAAAAAAACAAAAAATTTTATATACGAAAATTTTGGTGGTGCAACTATATGTTTATTTCATACAAAAGAATACAAAGAAGCGATAAAAAATGCTCTTGATGAAGATAAAAATATTTTTATATTACAGGATTAATCATGGAAAATAAATTTTATGAAATTTTAGAAAATATACTAGAAGTAAAAGTTGATGAAAATTCAAATTTAAGCATGCAAAATTGCAAAAATTGGACTTCTTTAAATCATATTGATATAATCATGAGCTTAGAAGAAGAATTTGAAATCAAATTTAGCAAAGATGAATTAAGTCAGCTAAAATCACAAAATGAACTTTTGCAAGCTATTAAGGAGAAATTATGCTAGAAAATACAAAAGAATTATTTAAGCTAATAGAAGAAAAAAATCCACTACACAAAAAATGTTTAGATGGATTACAACTCTCTAAAGAAGAATATGAAGATTTAGAAAAGCTTATTGTTTATTACAAAGATACACTAAATATTACTTTAGAAGAACAAGCTCAAAGCTATATAGTTGTATTAAATGATACTTTAGAAGAAACTAGATATTTTATAGAATTTGGAAAATATAGATATAGCACCTTAGCAGAAGTAGAAAATATGGTGTATTTTAATGAAAACTATATGAAGCAATACATGGTAGGTCTTGCCATATCTTCTTTTATATGGAATGCTCATATTGAGGTTAGAAGATATTTTGCTAAGTATATAGATGAAAAACAAAATCAAGAAAATACCTATCTTGAAATAGGACCAGGGCATGGTGAGTTTTTTGTTAAAGCCCTAAGAAGTCAAAAATTTAAAGAATATTTTGGCATCGATATATCTCCTATAAGTTGTCAAATGAGCAAAGATATGGTAGAAAATCAGTTTGGCAAAATAAATACTAAATGCGAATTTATATGTAAAGATTTTACCAAATGTGAGTTTAACAACAAAGCTGATTTGGTAGTAATGGGAGAGGTTTTAGAACATGTTGAACAACCTTTACAATTTATGAAAGATGTAAAAGCCTTATTAAATGATAATGGAGAAATCTTTGCGACTATACCTATCAACGCTCCTGCAATTGATCATATTTATTTATTTTCTCATCCTGATGAAGTTAAAGAATTACTTAATAAAGCAGGATTGAAAATCAAAGAATGTGAATATTTTATGGCGAATAATTATTCTTTAGAAAAAGCACTAAAAACAAAAAATGCTATTGTAATGGCAGTAGTTTTGGTCAAAGAATGAATCTTTTTTCACCAAATTTAAAAAGAAATGATCTTATAAAACTTAGTAAGGAAAATCATTATAAAAAAATTACTATTAATGTTTTTAGAAATCACTCTTTTGAAGTGATTTCAAGCATACTAAATGCATTTTTAGCCTTTAGTAAATTAAAGGCTGAATTTAACATAAGCTCTTATGATGATAGTTTAAGTTATGATAATTTTCAAAAAGCAGATTTAAACATTATATTTATAGATTTAAACAATTATAAAAAAAATGCAGATGATTTTATCAAAGAAAAAATACAAGAACTATCAAGCATTAGCAACATTCCTATCATCACACTTTTACTTGGTAATACAAGCTTAAAAGAATATAGTATTTGCAAAATACTAAAGCCCTTTTTAGATGAAAATCTCATCATAGATGATAGTAATTTTGAAATAAATGCAAGCAGACTTAGTAATAAAGCTTGTGTAAAATTAGCCCAAATTCTAGGACTAAAAATCCTACCTAGCTTCTTACAACCAACTTTAAAAGCAATCATCATAGATCTTGATAATACCTTATACCAAGGAATTTTAGGCGAAGATGGCATTGAAAATCTTACTTTATCTAGCAATCATAAAGCCTTACAAAGTGAGCTTTTAAATTTAAAAAATCAAGGTTTTTTACTCGCCATCGCTTCAAAAAATGAAGAAGAAGATGTAAAAAAACTTTTTTCACAAAGAAAAGACTTTTTATTACAACTTGATGATTTTAGTATGATCAGGGCTAATTGGAAAAGTAAAGACGAAAATATTAAAGAAATTGTAAATTTTTTTAATATAGCTTTTGATAGTGTGCTATTTATTGATGATAATATAGCCGAAATTGAAAATGTATCACACCTTCATATTAACACCTTGCTAGCTGATGAAAATAGTGCTTATAGTTTAAAGCTCTATCCTAGACTTTTAAAAACAAGCTTTAGCAAAGAAGATGAGTTAAGAAGTGCTGATATTAAAGCAAATTTACAAAGACAAGAGCTTGTCAAGCTTAGCCCTAAAGAGTATTTTGAAAAATTACAAATTTGTTTGAAATTTCATATCAACCACGCAGATGAACTTGAAAGAATTTCACAACTACTTAATAAAACCAATCAATTTATATCAAATTACTCAAGATTAAGCTTAAAAGAATGTGAAGAATTTATGCAAAAACATGCTATTTTGACTATAAGTATGAGTGATAAATTAAGTGATAGTGGCATTATAGCAATTTTTTTAGCTTATAAAGATGAAACAAATTTAATCATAAAAGATCTTTGCATAAGTTGTAGAGCCTTAGGAAGAAAGCTTGAAAAAATTATGCTATATAAGGCTATAGAGTTATTACATGTGCATTTTAATACAAAAGAATGTATTTTATACTTTCAAAAGGGCGAAAGAAATATGCCATTTTTAGAATTTTTATATAGTTTAAATGCAAATATAAAAGAAAATTTTACTCTAATCCAAAAAGAAATGATAAATTACGAAGGACTTATAATTGAAAGCTAGTTTTAATAAAGCCAAAATAGCAGGTATAAGCGTTTGCGTGCCTAATAAATGTATAAATATAGATGATTGCTTAGAAGATGTTTTTCAAAATGATGTCAAAATACTAAAAAGAATGAAAAAAATTTCAGGCATACAAGAAAGATTTATCGCTGATGAAAATATTAGCACAACAGATTTAGCCTATGAAGCAAGTATAAATTTATTTAAAATGCTTGATTTTGATAAAAATAAGCTTGATATGGTGATTTTTGTTACACAAACTCCTGATTTTTTTATGCCATCATGCGCAAACTATCTTCACAAACGATTAAATTTAAAACCTCAAACCATAGCTTTTGATGTAAATCAAGCGTGTTCGGGGTATTTATATGGCTTATTTATAGCTTTTTCTTTTTTAGAAAATCAAAATGCAAAAAATATTTTATTAATTTGTGGTGATACTTTAAGCAAAACCATAAACCCTTTAAATCCAAATTTAGCTCCAATCTTTGGCGATGGAGTAAGCGCAACACTCATAAGCAGTGCAAATGAAAAATCGTTTTTTAAGCTTTATTCTAATGGAGAAGGTTTTGACAAACTCATCATACCCAATAGAGCTTTTACTAAACTTGATGAGAGTAAAAGCTCCAATAAAGAAATATTTCAAACCAATAAGCATAGGAGCTTAGATAATCTTTACATGGATGGGGCTGAAATTTTTAACCAAGCACTTAATCTTGAGAGCCAAAGCATAAAAGAAATGCTTGATTTTTGTGAAAAAAGTAAAGATGAAGTGGATTATTTTTTATTACATCAATCCAATCAATTTTTAGTTGATTCTATTATAAATGACTTGGGTATTGATAGCTCTAAAGCACCAAATTTTTTGATGTCAAAATACGCTAATTTAAGTGCTTGCTCTTTACCTGCTTTACTTTGTGAAATGCAAAAAAATGATTTTAGTGCTATTTTAAGTGCTTTTGGTGCTGGATATGCCTGGGGGAGTGCTTATATAAATTTTGATAAAAACTTTAAAACTGATACAATTTCAATTTATAAAGGAGAAAAAAATGACTAAAGAAGAATTATTAGAAGCTATTAGCGAAGCTATGCATATGGATGAAACACTAAAAGAAGATATGATTTTAGATGATATTGATGAATGGGATAGCTTAGCTTTTGTATCTATCATGGTATTATTTAAAAACTCACTTGGCAAGCAAATTAGCGGTGATGATCTTAAAAAATGTGAAAAAGTAAGCGATCTTTTAGCTTTAGCTGGTGTTTAAGGTAAAAAACCTTAAACAATCTCTAAAACAAATTTATCATTTTC
>NZ_JANQDA010000039.1:0-4047 GCF_024723655.1 Campylobacter sp. RM5063
GAGATAGCAAAACTTATGGTAGATGCAGCCAAAAGAGCAGGAGCTAAGATAATAAAACACCAAACTCATATAGTCGAAGATGAAATGAGTCAAGAAGCTAAAAATGTTATACCAGGTAATGCAAATATTAGCATTTATGAGATTATGGAACAATGTGCATTAAGCTATAAAGATGAACTAGCTTTAAAAGAGTATGTAGAAAAGCAAGGTTTAGTATATCTTAGCACTCCATTTAGCAGAGCTGCTGCAAATCGTTTAGAAGATATGGGTGTAAGTGCTTATAAAATAGGCTCGGGTGAATGCAATAATTATCCTTTAATAAAACATATAGCACAATTTAAAAAACCTATGATTATAAGTACCGGAATGAATAGCATAGAAAGTATAAAACCCACAGTTAAAATACTTAGAGATTATGAAATACCTTTTGTTTTACTTCATACTACAAATTTATATCCAACCCCATCACACTTAGTAAGATTACAAGCTATGTTAGAACTATATAAAGAATTTAATTGTCTTTATGGACTCAGTGATCACACCACAAACAATCTTGCATGTATAGGCGCAATAGTTCTTGGAGCAAGTGTACTAGAAAGACACTTTACAGATACCATGGATAGAAAAGGCCCTGATATAGTTTGCTCTATGGATGAAAGTGCTTTAAAAGATCTTATAAATCAAACACAAGAAATGGTGCTTTTAAGAGGCGATAATAATAAAAATCCTTTAAAAGAAGAGCAAGTGACCATTGATTTTGCATTTGCTAGTGTAGTAAGTATTAAAGATATAAAAAAGGGTGAAATTTTATCTATGGATAATATTTGGGTAAAAAGACCTTCAAAAGGTGGGATAAGTGCAAAGGATTTTGAAGCCATACTTGGAAAAAGAGCAAAAAAAGATATAAAAAATAATATACAACTAACATGGGATGATTTTGAATGAAAAAAATAGTTTTTGTTAGTGGAACTAGAGCTGATTTTTCTAAAATAAAATCACTAATGATGAAAGTTGATAATTCAAATGAATTTGAATTATTTATATTTGTAACCGGTATGCATATGAGTAAAAAATTTGGCTCTACTTATATGGAAATAGAAAAATGTGGTTTTAAAAATATATATAAATATATAAATCATGATAAGTATTATCAGATGGATAAGGCTTTATCATCAACAATAGATGGTTTTTCTAAATTTATACATGAGATAGAGCCTGATTTGATAGTAGTGCATGGTGATAGAGTGGAGCCTTTAGCTGCTGCTATAGTAGGAAGTTTAAATAATATCTTAGTGGCACATATAGAAGGCGGAGAGCTTTCAGGAACTATAGATGAGAGCTTAAGACACGCTATTAGTAAATTAGCACATATTCATTTAGTAAATGATGAAATAGCAAAAAAAAGATTAATACAAATGGGTGAAGATGAGAAATCCATTTTCATTATAGGTTCTCCTGATTTAGAATTGCTAAATAATACTATATCTTTAGATGAAGCAAAAAAATATTATGATATAAAATTTAAAAATTATGCCATAGCTATATTTCATCCAATTACAACCGAAATAAACTCTTTATATAAACAAAGTGAAGAATTTGTAAATGCTCTTATAAAAAGTGAGAAAAATTATATAGTTATTTATCCAAATAATGATTTAGGATTTGAGTTGATTTTGCAAAATTATGAAAGGCTTAAAAATAATGAAAGATTTAAAATTTTTCCTTCTTTAAGATTTGAGTATTTTATAAGTTTGCTAAAAAATGCCAATTTTATCATAGGAAATTCAAGTTGTATAATAAAAGAAGCTTTATATCTTAATGTAAATGGAATTTTAGTTGGCTCAAGACAAGATGGTAGAACTGGTATTAATAAAACAATAAGAGTAAATGCAGAGGAAAAAGATATATTAGAAGCTATTTTAAATACTAGCAAATGCACTAATATTACAAACAAAAGATTAGAAATTTTAAATAGTTCTGAGCAATTTTATAGGTTATTGAAAAATAATATTTTATTTACTATAAACAAGCAAAAAATATTTATGGATAAAAAATGACTTTAGCTATAATACCTGCTCGAGCTGGTTCAAAAGGTATAAAAAATAAAAATTTAGCTCTTTTACACAATAAGCCTTTGTTGTATTATACTATCAATGCGGCAAAAAATTCAAAGTATGTAGATAAAATTGTTTTAAGTAGCGATGGTAGTGATATATTAGAATATGGAAAAACTCAAGGTGTAGATGTGTTAAAAAGACCTAAAGAGTTAGCGTTAGATGATACAACTAGTGATAAGGTTGTATTACATACCTTGAGTTTTTACAAAGATTATGAAAATATTGTTTTATTACAACCCACTTCCCCTTTAAGGACAAATGTACATATAGACGAAGCTTTTTTAAAATTTAAAAATGAAAACTCAAATGCATTAATAAGTGTTGTAGAATGCGATAATAAAATTTTAAAAGCTTTTATAGATGATAATGGCAACTTAAAAGGAATTTGCAATAACAAATATCCGTTTATGCCTAGGCAAAAATTACCAAAAACTTATATGAGTAATGGTGCAATTTATATAGTAAAGTCAAATTTATTTTTAAATAACCCAACTTTTTTGCAAGAAAAAACGAGTTGTTATATAATGGATGAAAAAGCTAGTTTGGATATAGACACAACGGAGGATTTAAAATGGATTGCAAATATAAAATGAAAAATAATAATCAAGAAAAAAATGTCTTAATAGCTGGAAATGGCCCAAGTTTAAAAGAAATTGATTATAGAAGATTACCCGATAAGTATGATGTTTTTAGATGTAATCAATTTTATTTTGAAGAAAAATATTATTTAGGAAAAAATGTAAAATCAGTTTTTTTTAATCCAGGAGTTTTTTTTGAACAATATTATACCTCCATGCAGCTTATTTTAAAAAAAGAATATTTTATTGAAAATATTATATGTTCAACTTTTGATTTAAATTTTATAGATAATTCTTTATTTTTAAAATCATTCTATAATTGGTTTCCTGAGGCTTATTTGGGTCATGAAATTTTGAATAAACTAAAAGATTTTTACAATTATATTAAATATAATGAAATTTATTATAATCAGAGAATAACATCAAGTATATATATGTGTGCAATAGCTATTATATTTGGCTATGAAAATATATTTTTAACCGGGGTTGATTTTTACGATCAGAGTAAAAATTACTATGCTTTTGATTCTAAAAAAAATAATCTAATAAAGCTTAATCCTAGTTTTAGTATAAATCATAATAGAGGCGTTTTTCATAGTAAAGATGTAGATTTAAAAGCCCTTGATTTTTTAATGAAAAATTATTCGATAAATATTTATTCAGTATCACCAAATTCTATATTATCTAGATATATTAAATTGCCTGATTGTGTTAATAAAAATAGGTTTAAAATTATTAAAAAACATGATTATATTAATGATATAATTATTCCCACTAATAGTGCTATATATGGTTATTATAAGAAAGTTTTTTCTAAAAGTGATAAAATTTTATATGATACAAATAATAATAAATTACATAATATAGAGCAAAAGATAAATATACAAATTCAAAATCTAAATCAAGCAATAAAAAACAAAGACGAACTTATAACAAACAAAACAACTCAAATTCAAAATCTAAATCAAGCAATAAAAAACAAAGACGAACTTATACAAAATACAAACAATCTACTATCCTTCCAAACCAAATACGGCACAGCCAAAATAAGAATTCAAAACCAACTCTCATATAAACTAGGTCAAGCTATGATAGTAAATTCTAAATCTTGCTTAGGCTACTTAATAATGCCTATAGCATTATTAAGTATAATGATTTCACATAAACAAGAACAAAAAAACTACCAAGAAAAAATAAAAAAAGATCCTTCTTTAAAATTACCTCCTTTAGAATCATATCCTGATTATAAAGAAGCTTTAAAACTTAAAAATCATCTTTCTTATAAACTAGGAGAGGCTCTTATACAGGCTAATAAAACTTGGTATAAAGGAGGATATATTAAGATGTTGTTT
>NZ_JANQDA010000040.1:0-3484 GCF_024723655.1 Campylobacter sp. RM5063
GGGGGGGGGATATCTCAAACTGCTATTTGAAGTTGGGAAGTTAAAAAGAGAGTATAAGAATAAAATTTGATATAATCTTTCTTTTAATTAAAGAGAGATTATGAGATTTTATACCACATCTAAAAGATTAAAAGAAAATGTTAAAAAATTTTATAAAACAGCTCCATATTGTATCTATAAAAATATCACAAAAGAAGATGTTTTTGTGGGCTGGGGTAGAAAAAAGTCAGGTTTAAAAGCTGTAGAACTAGCTAAAAAGCACAATGTAAAATTTTTACTTTTGGAAGATGGTTTTTTGCGCTCATTAAATTTAGGTGTAGAAAATAGTCCAAGTTTTTCTATCGTCAAAGATGAAGTAGGAATTTATTACGATGCGATCGCGCCATCTAAGCTCGAAAATATTTTAAATACTTACGAATTTAGTTCTAAAGAGCTAGAGCAAGCAAAAAAAGCCATAGAACTCATAAAAAAAGAAAAACTTAGCAAGTATAATAATAATCTTTGCGTACCAAAAGAGCTTTTTAACGATAATGAAGAACGCATATTAATCATCACTCAAGTAGCAAATGATGCTTCTCTTAAATTTGGCTTAGCTAGGGATTTTTCAACTCAAGATATCATAAATGATGCTATCAAAGAAAATCCAAATGCTAAAATATATATAAAAATTCATCCTGATGTATTAAGTGGTAAAAAACAAAGCGACTTTAACGCACAAGATTTGCCAAGCAAATGTGTAGTTATAAAAGAAAATTATAATCCCATAGAATTGCTAAGTTATTTTAAAAAAGTTTATACTAAGACTTCTGGCATGGGTTTTGAAGCTTTGATGTTAGGAAGCGAATGTGTGTGTTATGGTATGCCATTTTATGCGGGTTGGGGTTTAACACAAGATAAACAAGTGTGCAAAAGAAGACTTAAAAAAAGAAGTTTAGAAGAGGTTTTTTATGCTGCTTATATTTTATATAGTGAGTATTTTAATCCTTACTTAAATCAAAAAAGTGATATTTTTGATACTATTCATACCTTAACAAAGTATAAAAAGATAGAACAAGCTAATTTAAATACTTTGTATTTTTTAGGTTTTACTTTGTGGAAGCGTTGGTTTATGAAACCATTTTTTAAAGCCAAGAATAATAAAATCATTTTTTTAAACTCACTTGATGAACTTTATAAAGCGAATTTGGATTCTGAGGATAAAATTTTCATTTGGGGTAAAAAATATGATAAATTTTTATTGGCTAAAGATTTTAATAATGAAATTTTCTTAGTAGAAGATGGCTTTTTGCGCTCGGTTTTTTTGGGCTCAGATCTCACACGTCCTTTTTCTTTAATAGTAGATAGTAAAGGTTTGTATGTTGATCCAAGTAAGCCAAGTGATTTAGAAGATATTTTGCAAAATCACATTTTTGATGAAGGTTTAAAACAAAGAGCTAAAAAGCTCATCTCTACCATTACACAAAATAAATTTTCAAAGTATAATGGCTTAAAGCATGAAACATTAAATTTTAATACAAATAAAAAAATCATTTTAATCCCTGCTCAAGTAGAAGATGATGTTTCTATGATCTTAGGTGGAGCTGGTTTTGATACCTTAAAGCTTTTACAAAATGTAAGAAAGGCCAATGAAAACGCCTTCATAGTTTTTAAACCTCACCCTGATGTTTTAAGCGGTAATCGTAAGGGTTTAAAAGATAAAAGCATTATTTTAAAATACTGTGATGAGATTATAGAAAATGTTAGTATAGATAGTGCTATAAATGCTAGTGATGAGGTACATACTATAACCTCTACAAGTGGTTTTGATGCTCTTTTGCGTGGTAAAAAAGTAGTAGTGTATGGTAAGCCTTTTTATGCAGGCTGGGGGTTAACTATGGATTTGCATGAAATTCCAAGACGTACAAGAGTGCTTAGTTTAGAAGAGCTTGTTGCGGGGGTTTTGATCCTTTATCCAAGATACATCCATCCAAAAAATAAAAATTTATGTGAAGTTGAGCTTGCATTAGATATAATGTTAAAAATGCAAAAAGATTATTTTTCTAAATTTTATTTGCGTTGGTTTATAGATATAAGAATTTATATATTAAGAAAAATAAGAAGATTAATAGAATTTATTTTAATTAGATGAATTTAAGTAAAAAGTTAAAAAAATTTTCTGGTAAAAATGTTTTATTGCTCCAAGGACCTATAGGAGGATTTTTTCGTAAAATCGCTACAAAAATTCCAAAAGCTAAGGTTTATAAAGTAAATTTTAATGGAGGGGATTTTTTCTTTTATCCTTTTAAAAGCATTAATTACACTAAAAGTTTAGCCGAGCTTGAAGACTTTTATAAAAAGCTTTTTGAAGAAAAACAAATTCAAGTTATCATTATGTATAATGATTGTAGAAAAGTGCATGAGATAGCCATTAATGTTGCTAAGCAAATGGGTATTGAAGTATGGATTTTTGAAGAAGGTTATATAAGACCAAACTTCATTACTTTTGAAAAGGATGGAGTAAATGCAAACTCCACTTTACCAAGAGAAAAAGAATTTTATCTAAGTCAGAAAAAATTTGATAAAGATTTTAAATTTAAAACTTTCTCAAGCACTTTTAAAAATATGGCCTTTTCTTCATTTTTATACTGGCTTTTTGCTTTTTTACTTTCTTGGTATTTTAATAATTCTTTACATCATAGAAGTTTAAAACTATTTGACTTTCTACCTTGGCTTTGCTCAATATATAGAAAAAACAAATACAAAATCACAGAAAAAAGTTTAAACGAAAAAATTCTTTCCCTAAAGCAAAAGTATTTTTTAGCTATTTTGCAAGTGCATAATGATACTCAACTCTCCCATCATTATAGAAAAACTACAGAAAAATTTATAGAAGAAGTGATCATCTCTTTTGCTAATCATGCTAAAGCAAAGTCATATCTAGTTTTTAAGCACCATCCTATGGATCGTGGCTATAGGGACTATACTAAGCTTATAGAAGATTTGAGCTTAAAATACAATGTCGAGGGTAGAATTTTATATGTACATGACTTACACTTACCTACGGTCTTAATCAATGCAAGAGGCACCATAGTGATAAATAGCACAGTAGGACTTTCTGCTTTATATCACAATAGCCCTTTAAAAGTTATGGGAAAAGCCTTTTATGATATTGAAGGTTTGACTTATCAAAAAAGCTTGCATACTTTTTGGAAAGAATGCAGGGCATATAAGCCTGATGCTGTTTTGCACGCTAAATTTAGAAATTATGTGATATATAAAACCCAAATCAATGGAAATTTTTTCAAAAATACTAGTTTAGATTAAATTTTCTTTTTATAGTTTTTTGCAATTTTTTTCAGTTTAAAAGGTAAGCTTAAATAGCCTATTTTAAAAGGAGTTCTTGAAGCTTGCAAAAGTGCATTACCTAAAAGATAAGGCAAGTGTGTTTTGGCTATTTGAGCGTGTTTATAGTCTGCATAAGCTTTTAGTGGCGGTAGATTTTTTT
>NZ_JANQDA010000041.1:0-3061 GCF_024723655.1 Campylobacter sp. RM5063
CATTTAAATTACTTAGATTTTCTAAATTACTTGCAATTGTTTTATTCTCAAGAGCATTTGAAACTTCAGCTAAAATATTATCTTTAGTCTGTATAGCTTCATTATCTGCAAATTTATCATCACTAGCTTTGTCTAAGCCATTGTCTTGATAAGCTAGTAAAAAATCTAAGCTTTGAAAAATTTCTTTTTGAGCTATTTCTATTGATGGATTATCTTTATTATTTTTATCAAAGAAATAATCCATAATAAACTTAGTTCTAGCTTCGGCACTATTTTTATCTAAATTTTTATAAGCTTCTAAAATAGCTTTCAAATCAGCTATATCAATGGTGTAATATTTATTTTTCAAATCGGATATGATTTCATTGATGATAATATCTTTATAAAGATCATTTTCATCTAAAGTGGCTGTTTCATTGATGATGTCTTCTGTGCTAGGGATATAATCTGTATTTTGTGATGGTTTGGATACTATAACATTACTTGGATAGTTTGGATTAGATGGTTTTTCGACTTCAAAATCTTTTGCAAAAACTAAACATTTCTTACTAGCACCACAATCTATTTCCTTTAAGCCATTTAAAGCTGCTAAAGCTGCTGTTTTAAAATCTATATAACCTTGACTATTATCATCATAAGGACGGAGTCGGATTTCTTTATCCCAATATTTTTGATCCGATGTTGCATTAGTTAAGTCATCTTTATAGTAATAAATATAAGTGTTTTCAGTATTCGGAATAAAATACTCATCTAAATGGCCAAAAAATTTACCACTACTTTCTAAGCCTTCTATAATAGCTCCTTTATCAAAATATATAAAGATATTTTTTCCTCCAGTTCCAAATCCTGCAAAACCTCCAGCATAAGTTCCTTGGATATATTTAATGTTGTTTAATGCTATATTTCCATAATTACCCAGTCCCTTTCCTGTAAAACCTCCAGCATAAGTTCCTTGGATATAATCAATATTATTTAAAGAAATATTACTCATTTTTGCTCTAGTATCAAACCCAACAAAACCGCCTACAGAGTCTTTACCTATGATATTTCCAAAATTATTTAAGGAAATATTATTAAATTCATTTGGATTCGATGAAGAACTGCTAGATATTTCTCCAACAAAACCGCCTACAAAGTCTTTACCTATGATATTTCCAAAATTATTTAAAACAATATTTTCAAATTTCGAACTTCTTGAGATTCTCCCAGCAAACCCACCAGTAGATGCTGAGCCAGTTCCTAAAGATTCAACTTTAATCTTATCGATATTACTTAATTTTATATCCTTTATCGTGGAAAAAGATGCAAGCTCCCCTAAAAAACCGCCTGAAACAGCATAATACCCTCCTTTAGCTTCAATGTTATTAATATTATCAATACTAATCCTATCAAAAACAATAGAATTATCTTCTACTGTATTAACAATTTCTCCAGCAAAACCACCGGAAATAGACATTTCGCCATGACTTGATATATTTAAAATATCTTTTAAATATATATTTGTAAAATAAAAGCTAGCATAAGGATTATTTATAGAGCCTCCAGCAAACCCTCCTGCGTAAGAAGAAGTAGATTTTGATATACTATTTATATTAGTAATATTTTCAAGTGAAATTCTTTTAAACTCTCCACTATCAAATCCTCCTACAAATCCTCCAGAATATGCAAGACCATTAGAAATGCTTGAAATATTTCCTATGTTTTTAACTGTAATATCTGAAAATTCTCCATATTCATTAAAACCAATAAATCCACCAGCATATATACCATTATCATAGGCACCCTCTGAAGATATATTTTTAATATCACTTATATAAATTTTAGAATATTTTACATCTCCATTATTACGCCCAGCAAATCCACCTACGCTAACAAAATCTCCAATACCACTAATATCTCCTATATTACTTAAAGATATATTTGAAAATGAGGATGAATGTCCTGCTCCGACAAAACCTCCAATAGCAACTTCATCGCCATTGATATTTTCAATGCTTCCTATATTACTTAAAGATATATTTGAAAATGAGTAAGAAGAACCTGCTCCGACAAAACCTCCAATAGCAACTTCATCGCCATTGATATTTTTAATGCTTCCTATATTACTTAAAGATATATTTGAAAATGAGGATGATTGTCCTGCTCCGACAAAACCTCCAGTAGAAACTCCATCAATACCAATATTATTAATATTTCCTATATTATTTAAAGATATATTTGAAAATGAGGAATCTCGAGAATATGCAACAAATCCACCAGAATGCACTGCATTGGATAATTTTAAGCCACCACCCATATAATCTACATTGATATTTTTAAAATTAGCACCATCTGCTCTACCAAATAATCCCACATATATTGGCTTATTATCTAATATCGTCGTATCCATATTAATATTCTTAAGCGTAAACCCTTGACCATCGAAAGTATTTGTAAAAGAATTATTGTAGCCAACTATCATATTAGTAAATTCATTAGCATCTTTTTCGCCATCACCATTTAAATCTACCCAATAATTAGCATAGTTTTGTCCATTACTTGCTTTAAAATCTATATCATTAGTCAGTCTATACTCACTAGCTGTGTTTCTAAAATCTTCATTTTCATCCCACCCTTTAGCAAAGTGCCACCAATCTAAGTCAGAGCCTATACTAATATATTGATTATATGTTTTATCCATTACACCTTTGTTAGTAAATACAATATTATTATATTCTCTTGTAGGATTATCATAATAACCCGTAGCACTTAAATAAGCAATTCCTTTATTTTTTGCTTCTGTAGTTAGGTTGTTAGAATTTATAGTAGAAATATCTACATAAACTTCATTACCTTTTAAATCTATATTATCTGCTGTGATTTGATTGAGTTTTATTTTATTATTTTTATCATCCCAACTAGTATCAGCACTTAACATTACTTTATTACCTTGCAAAGTAATGTTTTTAGCATTAATAGTCCCCATGTTTACTACATTACCACCATTTGGTTTAAACACAGGAGAGAAAGTATTATAAGCAAGTTTTCCATCTGCAAACTCTTGCATACTTTTACTATCCAT
>NZ_JANQDA010000042.1:0-2681 GCF_024723655.1 Campylobacter sp. RM5063
TATTAAAACTTTCCCTACTCACTATATTTTCCTTAAACTCTTTAGAAGCTGCCACCCAGGCAAATTATGATAAAACTTCTAATGCTTATATTATCAAACAACACAAATTTAATAATAATGATGTCTATGATTATAACCTTGATACATATAAACTCTTAAGTGGTAAAAACTTCTATGGCCAAATGGCTAGCAATAAAAACCTTTCAAATATTACTTTAATATATGATAATCCTAAAAACAAAGCTCATGAAAAAATGAATGATTTATATTTTAAACAAGACATACTCACTCCAAGTATTAAAGAAGATATTTTTGTAGTTAATGGCTTTCATAGTTCTAACTCAGCTAATACTACCCTAAATCAAATCAGCTATATACCTTTTTTAGTTTCAGCCTATACCTTTAATGCAAAAGCAAATAATAATACCTTAGTATTAAAAGCAGGGGAATTATCTTCAGTATATTATTTAAAACCTACCGATAAAGAAGTAATTAATCCTAAAGCTAGTGGCTTAGATAATAAATATAATTTTTTAATCACTCCAGCTATAGCAAGAAAAGGTGAAGCAAGCAATAACACTTTAAATTTCTTAAAAGATGCCTATGTAAATATGGGTGTTGAAAACACCTATACCTTACCTTTAAATGGTGCTCCTTATATCTTAGGTGCTTTTGGGGTTGATGCTAATACTAATAATAATACTGTGATATTAAATAAGGGAGTAAAGATAGACTTTCATACTACCCCTTATAAACAAAGCACTTTAGGGGATAATATTTTTGATGAGAGAATGACTCATGTAGTGGGAGCTTATACTTATAATGGCAATGCTAAAAATAATAAGGTTATTATAGATGGAGCTTCTTTATTAGTCCATGGTCCAAGTGGAGCTTATTCAACATCAGCTGCTACTCACTTAGGTGGAGCTTTTGTAGATGTAAATAATAATCAAAGCTATGAAGTAAGCAATAATGGTGTAATTATTAATGATTTAAAACTAGATTTAAGAGTGGATACTAAAAATACTCCATTAGCATACAATGCTATTTTAGTAGGAGCAGTTTATGGGGGTAAAATCATACAAGGCAATGCTTATAAAAACACCATAGATATAAAAGACTTGCAAACCTTATTAGCATTAAATACCAATATAGAAGTAAAAGCACTCTTAGACTTTTATGCAGGTATAACTAATAATGGCATAGCTAATGATAATAATATTAATATTACTCTTAAAAAGCCATTTGAAATCAATTCTAATTTTACAGGTAAAAATGAGTTTAATCTTTATGGTGGAGTAGCTACTAAAGGAGCTAGTAGAAATAGTATAAATATCAATGGAGACTTAACCAAAGGACTTACCACTGAAAATCATCAAGATAAAATTCAAATCACAGCAGCACAAACTCTAAGTTCTAAAGCAAATAATAACAATATTGTTATTAAAAACTCAAATATAGCTATGCCTTTATACTTATATGGAGTTAGTAAGGTTAGTATAGATAATAAAGATTATTATGCTAGTAGTGCTAATGCTAATAGTATAGTTTTAGATAATGTAAAATCAGGTAGAAACCTAACTGCTATTATAGAAGCTGATAATTTAGAAAAAAACACTATAAAATATAATATGGTGCAATCTTTATCTAATGCTTCTAATATAGATAAAGGTTCTAAAATCATTTTAAGAGCTAATGAAAATGCTAATGATAATACTTTAAATATTAAAGATTATTCAAGTGCAGCTAGTTCTAATGTATATATTATTAATGCAAAAAATGAAAGCGCTAATAATACTTTTATCTTTGATAACTTAGCCCTAGGTACAGCTTCTGATAAAAGAGAAGGGGAAATAATAATTAGTGCAGGTATAGCTAAGAATACTCATGATAATTATACTCATATAAATAATTTAAATATAGATGAGTATAAAAACAACAAAGCTATATTTATAAGCGCTTCTGGTGTATATAGTGAAAATGATAAAAGCTATAATAATACCTTATATCTAAGCGGTAATACTAATATTTTCAACAATACTAATATAGAAGTATTAGCAGGAAGCTTTTTACAAACTAAAAAAGACAATAACTTTGTATCAAAAGTTCTAACACATAAAAATGGTACTAATAATCATTTAATATTAAATACAAATATAAAAGCAAATACTATCAATAACTTTGATCATTATAGCTTTATCTTAAAAGATGATACTAAAGCTTATTTAAGTGCTAAAGAAGTGATTAATCTTTCTAAAGATAGTTCTATTAATGTATATACAAACAATAATGTAAAAAATAAAAGCATTATTTTAATGCAAAGTGAAAAAGGCTTTGTAGATGCAAATAATAAACACTTAAATCAAAAAGACTTACAAAGCTTATTAGAAACTATCACTAAAAACAATCAAAGCTTACATAAAAATATTAAAGCAAAAGTTCAAAAAGCTAAATACACTCTAAGTGTAAGTAAAGATGCAAAAAGCATAGTAGTGAATTTAAATTAAAACAATGCACCAAAAGGATTAATTATGAAAACACATAAACTATCAAATCACATCATACTCTCAGGCATAACTGTATCAATGCTATTATCACCTATGGTGGCAGCAGATAAACCACTTAATCCAAATCACTTACCTAGTGGTGGTAAATTTACTCATGGGACTAGTGGGAGTATA
>NZ_JANQDA010000043.1:0-2509 GCF_024723655.1 Campylobacter sp. RM5063
ATTATCAATTGGTGGTTCTATTGGTGTAGGTGGTACTACAATTGGTGGTTCTACTGGGTCAATAGGTTTATTATCAATTGGTGGTTCTACTGGGTCAATAGGTTTATTATCAATTGGTGGTTCTATTGGTGTAGGTGGTACTACAATTGGTGGTTCTATTGGTGTAGGTGGGATTATAGGCTTAGGTGGATCTATTTCATTTAGATCTAAATTTGTATTTAGTATTACATTAGCAAAAGCACCTTTAATTTCAAAATGCCCTTGAGATTGTTTTAGAGCTTCTTCTTTCCATTTAATCAATTGCTCTTGATTTTTATTAATCTTATCTGCCAAATTCTTACTAGCATTAATCAACATATTCATATCTTTTTTCAAATCATCAAGATATTCATCATTTTTATTTGCCAAACCCTGGTTAATTAAATCCACATAATCATTATATTCTGCAATTTTATCATTAAGTTGTCCTTGATAAATAATCAATCTTTCGATAAAATTTTCTGTTTCTTGGATTAAAGGTTTTAAAGATCCACTAATAAATTTATTAAGAGAGATTTTACTTTCATCAATTAGTTTTAAAATATCTTGATATTTATTATATATATTTTTATATTCCACATCAATATTCTCTAATATCTCGCTTATTTTTTCTTGAGCATATAATGATTTTAAAAAATCCAAACTTTGGCGTATGCTATCAGTTATTCCATAAATTATATCAGGGTTTTTTATATGAATTGAGTATTTACCATTAGATATAACATCAAGCATATCTTGCAAATCTTTAATACTAACCACATCATCTTTTTCCAATACAACATCCTCTGAAGGTTTTTCTATATCTATATTTATATCAGGTTTTTGTGCAAAGATTAAATTTCCATCTTCTTCGCGTAGTCCTTCTAATTTACCTAGTACTGCTTCTTTAAAATTTATATAACCATTTTCATCTGTATAGGTATAAATTTTCATTTTATCTGGTATTTCTTCTGCATTTGTCAATTCCCCTTCCTTATGATAAATATTAATATTATTTAAACCCGATGAGCTGTTTACAAATTTATATAAATAATTATTACTAATCAATTTTGAATCAGGCTGAAAATACATATAGATATTTGATAAAAGTCTGCTTTGGAAACCAAATAAAGTTCCAAAACCACTAGCAGCATGATTTCCTATAATATCCCCAAAAATATTTAAAGATATATTAGAATAATTTCCTTTAAGAATATACCCTGCAAATCCACCAGCATAACCTTTATAGTATTCTCCTATACCAGCATTACCATAAATATTTCCCACATTATTTAAAGATATATTAGAAAAATCCCCATAATTTATTTCACCTGCAAAACCTCCAGAATAGGTAGTAACTCCTTGGATTCCTATATTTTTTACATTATTTAGTGATATGTTTTGTATTTTTATAGTTGCATCTTTATATTGATTGTATTCATTGTTGATATATCCCACAAAACCACCAGCTCTATCTCCTTTGATATTTTCTATATTATTTAATGTTATATCATTAAATGTGCCATTAACTATATATCCGGTAAATCCACCAGCATATCTACTATTTTCTTTTCCTATATTTTTAATATTGTTTAATTCTATCTTTGAGAATACTGGATTTCTTGGATAAGATTGTTTATCTTTCCTGATAATACCCACAAATCCACCAACATGGTTAGCACTTATACCTTCTATTCTATTTAAAGATATATTACTAAATTCCGCATTGTTTATAACTTCCCCTGCAAATCCACCGGCATAAGCCGCAGAAGTTTTAATCCCTCCTAAATTATAATCTATTTTGATGTTTTTTATTCTTGCATCATGCCCTACTCGTCCAAATACACCAACATAATCTATTTTATCCTTTAAGATAGTTGTATCTATATTAATATTATTTAAAGCAAATCCTTGTCCATCAAAATTTTTAGCAAATACAATATCATATCCGATAATCATATTTGCACATCCATGTCCTGATATACAATAATTTGCATAGTTTTTATTTTCAAAATAAATATCATTTACCAATCTATAATCATTATTAAACCGAGCCACTGTTTTAGATTCGTTCCACATTTTCGAAAAATAAAACCAATCTAAATCAGATCCTATACCAATATATTTTTGAAAATCATCTGTAACCAATTTTTTATTGCCTAAATTTTCTATATTATTGTATTCTTGCGTTTTAAATTTATATATAGCATCTGTTATTTTAGAATCATAATAAGCAGATGTTGCTAACTCTCGTAATTCTCCTTTTTCATATGCACTAGCTACAATTCGATATGCCTTTATATTATCTAATAATATATCTATTTCATTACCAACCAAATTAACCATATTACCATTTGAATAAAGTGGTACGATACTACCTTCAACCTTAACTTTATTTCCTATAAGTAATATGTTATCGGAATTAATAGTCCCCATGTTTACTACATTACCCAATTTATTGGCTTTAAACACCGGTGAAAAAGCTGCGCCC
>NZ_JANQDA010000044.1:0-2442 GCF_024723655.1 Campylobacter sp. RM5063
AAACCTATTGACCCAGTAGAACCACCAATTGATAATAAACCTGATGATTCTTTAGCATTTGAACAAAGTTCTACTTTTAATTCTATAGGTAATGAAACTTTAAATGAAGAAGAAGAAACTGAAGAAATAGATGAAACTTCTTTAGTACAAAAAAGTAAAACTTGCATAGTCAGTGATAATTATAAAACTATGAATCCTTGTGTAGTTGGGGGATTATAATCTACAGCTTTGATACATAAAAAATTAAACACTAAACACTAGGATTTATCCTAGTGTATATAATGAGTATATTAATGAATATACTCATATTAAAAATATTTTAATTAATCAATATAAATATTGAAAAACAAAAACTTGAAATTAAAATACATCATTAAAAGGAAAAAATAAGTATGAAAAAACTTTTACTTAGCACTATAGCAATTAGCTCTTTAGTCTATGCTAATAATGGAAGTATTATCATAGCTAAAAATGATATAGAAAAGGTTATAGAATTATCTCCTGATAGAAATCTCCCTCAAAACAAAGCTATCAAAGAAAATTTAAAAACTAAAGATGATTATAAAAAAAGCCAAGAAGCTAAAAAAGACTTTGAAGAAAAAAAGAAAGCCTTAAAAGAAAAACTAAATCAAGAAGATGAAACTAATGAGGAAACTAACAATCAAACTAATAACAACACTACCAACCTAAATAACCAAACTAACACTAACACAAACAATGACAAAGCTAACACTAACTCTAGTATAAATAATCAAACAAACAATAATTTTAATTCAACTAATAATAGCTTTAATACCAATAATGCTTCAAACAATCATAGTTTTAATAACAACACTACCAAATTAAACAATCAAACCAATACCAACAATAATACAAGTAATCCAAATAATCAAACAAACAATAGTTCTAATAATAACTCTACTAACTCAAGTAATCAAACTAATACTACCACCACTAAAGAAGTAATAACCAAATACAAATTCATCATCACTAATGAAAACACTAGCTTTGAAAAGCTAGGTATTAAAGAAGAAGATTTACAAATACTCATTAGTGAGTTTAGCACTAGAAAATTTAGCTTGCAAGATTTACAAGATATATCTATTATTGCTTATTATTTCCAAGTTAATGGCTATCCTGCTGCAACAGCTTATGTGCCCCAACAAGAATTTGAAGATAGTGTGCAAATAAACATAGCCTTAGGAACATTAGGTAAGTATATAATAAAGAATAAAACTACTATAAAAGATCATTTTATTGAAAGTAAGCTTAATGAAAGAATCAAAGGTAAAATCATCTCTACTAAATTAATAGAAGATAGTGTATATAAAGTCAATGAAATGTATGGAGTACAAACCCTAGCAGGCTTACAAGCAGGAGAGAATGTAGGAGAAACTGATATAGTTATAGAAGTAGTTCCTGATACTAAGGCTAATGTATTATTATATGCTGATAATTATGGTATTAAAAGTGCAGGGGATATTAGAGCTGGTATTAGTATGGGATTTAATTCTATACTTAATATGGGAGATTATTATAATTTTTACTTACAATCAAGCAATGAAAAACAAATTAACTATGGAGCAAGTTATACTTTCTTTTTAGGAAATTTAAAAATTACTCCAAGCATATCTCAAGGATCTTATTCTTTAGGTGGAGATTATAAAGAAGTTGGCTTTAGCGGTACTTCTAGAAATTTCGGTATAGACTTTTCTTATCCTGTATGGATTAATACTAATTCATCTTTATACTTTACTTCTAGTATTTATCATAAGATATTAAAAGATGAACCTTTTTCAAACATATTTGAAGATTATAGTATTAATAAACATTCTAATGTAGGTAGTATGGGTTTAGAAGGTTTATTTAGAGGATTTGAGAATAATACCTTAAGTTATAGTGCTAAGATAAGCATAGGTAAGGTTAATGATGATGGTACTACTATATTTGGAGATACCTCTAAAAGTGGAGGCAAAGGCTTTGGTTGGTTTAGAAAACTCAATGCTAGTTTGAATAATTATTATAGTATTAATGAATACATTACTCATACTTTAAATATAAACTATCAAAAGGTATTAGGAAATTTTGAATTAGATTCTTCTGAAAGTTCATCTTTAGGTGGAGCTTATGGAGTAAGAGCTTATGATAATGGAGAAGGTGATGGAGATAATACCATAGTAGCTAACTTTGGTATAAGAATAAATATACCAAATACTAATTTTTATTTTACTCCCTTTTATGATGTAGGTTATGCTTGGTATGAAAAAGCTTCAGGGGATAGATTAACAGATGAGCATTTTTTAGATGCAGTAGGCTTACAAATACTTTATAATAAAGCTAATGAGTATTATATAAAGCTTGATGCAGCAAGAGCAGTTCATCAATATAAATACGATGATGAGCATAGAATGAAATTGTATTTAAGTGGAGGGGTGTATTTTT
>NZ_JANQDA010000045.1:0-2265 GCF_024723655.1 Campylobacter sp. RM5063
GCTTAAACCACCATTTTTTTTATCAAAAAGAGTTATTCTTTTATCTTTTAAAGTGTATTCTTTTGCTATGTTAAATGAGTTTTCATCTGTACTACCATCATTTACTAGTATGATTTCTAAGTTAGTATAAGTTTGATTGATTACACTATCTAAACATTCTTTTAGATATTTTTCTACATTATATATGGGGATTACTACGCCGATGATTTTCATATATGCATAACCTTAATTATTTTTGATATTATATCAAAAAACTTTTTAGGAATATATATGCAAATACAACAAAATAGCCCTTTATTTTATAATAATTTAATAAAAAAATTAAGCTCATTTATACCTATAAAATCAATAAGAAGAAAATTAAGAAATCATATTCAATATAAGTTAGAACACCCCAAAGTGGCTAATTATCTTTCAAACAACTATATAAACCCTTTTTTAGAAGGAAAAATTCCTCATTTTGATTTTGAAAAAAAACATCATTTTAAAAACGATAAAATTATTTGGCAATTTTGGTATCAAGGTAAAAATCAAGCTTCACCTATGATACAACAATGTTTCAATTCAGTGCAAAGTCAAATGAAAGATGACTACACAATCATCATTTTAGATAAAGATAATATAAAAGAGTATATTGATTTTCCACCATATGTTATAGAAAAATTGGAAAATAATTTTTTTGGAGAAAAAACTATAACTTTTTTTTCAGATCTTTTAAGAGTATGCTTACTTGCAACTTATGGAGGTATATGGTGTGATGCAAGTATATTTTTAAGCTCTAAAATTCCTAATGAGCTTTGTGATAAGGATTTTTTTATCTTTGAAAGATCAAAAACAAAACCTAGTAAAGAAAAATTGAAAAAATTTATCAAAAGTGGATATTTTTCTTATGGATATTTTAACTGGAATGATGATTTTAAGGTTAAAATGCTAAGTAGTTTTATGATAGCCAAAGCAAGCAATACTTTTATTCAAACTCTAAAAGATATTTTAATAAATTATTGGAAAAATGAGCAATCAAATGAAAATCACTATTATTTTGTACTGCATATCATATTTGAACTTTTAAAAGAACATGGCTTTGTAAATGATACCTATAAAAATATGAGTGATATAGAATGTCATTTATTACAATTTAGCGCCAAAGAAAAATTTAATCCAACTCTTTGGGAAGAAATTCAAAAGCAAAGTTTTTTACACAAACTCACGCATTTTAAATCTATAAAAAAAGATTCAATGATAGATAAAATCATTTTGCAAAGTTGATTTTATCTAAAAATACCTTTTATTTTTTGCCAAATTTTCCAAAGATCATAAGGAATTTTTGTTTGGATAAAAGGTTTTATTATAGGTAATTTTTCTTTTAAATTTAAAGGATCTTTTTTAAATTTTTTAATCCTCAAAGCCTTTTTTACATAAAAAGGCAGAAAGGTTTCCTTTATAGCTTGAAAATTTTCATTTTTTTGATCTTTAAAAAATTCTATCAACTCTAAAGCTGTTATCATCCTACTTGCTGCTTTTAAATAGTTTTTTGCCTCTTTAGCATTTTCTCCAAAAAATTCATATAAGTCTTTAAAGTACTCTGATACATTTGCCTTTGTGACTTTCTTATCATGATTTGATATACTATTTGCTCTCAAACGGCACAAATACAATCTTTTTGGCAAAATATAAATATTATTAGCACAGCTAAATAAAACCATACCAAAATGAATATCTTCATTGATGATTTTGTTAATAAATTTAAGTTTTAATTGTTTTAAAAATGAAAAATCTATCATACCACCCCAGCTAAACGAGATATCCCTTGAACCTACTTTTATAGCTTGCTTAGCATAGTCTCTTGGAGTGATAGTACATTCTTGAGTGAAATTAAATATATTCATCCTTGTTTTTTGACCCTTATCTTCTATACCATCATCATAAATACAAGTATGGTCAAACCATAATACATCTACATTTTGCATTCTTATAACACACTCTTCTATGCAGTTTAACTCCCAATAATTATCAGAATCTAAAAAGATAATATAATCAATCTTTGGAATTTCTAATTTATCATCTACTAAAGCATTTTTATGTTTATAAATTTTATAAATATTTTGTGGGTTATTGCCAACAATCTTAAAAATATTTAATTCATTTTCTTTTTCAATATATTGTATTTCATATTCACCATAAAAAAATTCTATACCTACATTTCTAGCACTACTTAAACCACCATTTTTTTTATCAAAAAGAGTTATTCTTTTATCTTTTAGAGTA
>NZ_JANQDA010000046.1:0-1884 GCF_024723655.1 Campylobacter sp. RM5063
AAAAAATCTATTACAAGTATGGAAACTTTTACAAGTGAAAATATTAATTTATATCAATATAATATTAAAATAGATAGTGATAAAACAGAAATAGCTTCAAACGAAACATTTAAAATAACACTAAGTGGTGGAAAACCAAATGCGAGTGTAACTTGGAGTGTAAAAGGTGATGGAAATATTAAAACAAAAGATCAAAAATTTAATGCAGAAGGTAAAGCATTTTTAAATGGCGAAGGAAAATCACCATTTAATACCGACATAGAAATTCAAGCTCAAAGTTTGGGTAAAAATTTAAGTAAAAAAATAAAAATTGCTCCATTACCTGATAAATTATATATAGGTGATTACTCAAATAGATACACTGGATATTATAGTTCAGATGGAAAAACAGCTTATATTACGGGAAAAATAGGAGAAAAGGGACAATATTTATATTTCTTTGGTTTTGAAGATTCTTTAATAGGACAACATGTTAATGTAGAAGTAGATAGAGACGGATTAGGTTTTAGAAATAAAAATTTTAAAGTTACAAAATATACAGCAGGATCAGGAAATTATTACAATTTAGATAATTCTGATTTAGGACCCAATGCTATAGGAATTTTGATTACAGAAAGTGAAATACCTAGAGGAACTTACAATATTACTTTTAAATATAATAATAAGATTTCAAAATATGTTTTAATTAAGCAAATCAATTGATTCAGAATAACTTTTATGTTATTCTGAGTTTGTTAAGTTTAAGTGCAAAATACTTTTATAAATTTTGCCTTTATAGTTTGTGGTAAAAGTGTATATGCCATTATGTTTTTTTGTTGCCAGTGGATACCCTAATCCTGTATTTCCAAAATCTGCGACTATTAACCCAAATTTATTTTCTTCAAAAACATCATACCCATTTCCAGGTAATATATAGTAATTTCCACCTAATTGCCATTTCTTAAAAGGATATTGCGTATTTCCTCCATAAGCAGGTTGATAATTTATACTAAAATTAGCATTTTCTGCGTCATTTTTAGTTGCAAAACCAAAAATGATAACTTCAGTCGTTGGTTCTTCATTTATTACTTTTGTTATATGTAAATTTCTAAAATTATTTGTATAGTATCCCAAATCTGATTCCACTTTTCCAACTAAATTACCTATATCTCCCTCTCTATAAATTGTTCCTAAAGTAAAAAATACCCCGATACTTGTATCTTCTTACTTAAATTTTTACCCAAACTTTGAGCTTGAATTTCTATGTCGGTATTAAATGGTGCTAACTCTTATATAAGCATATATCATGATGTTTCCTTATTACAATAAAAGTTTAATATCGCTTATTTTAAAAAAGTAATTGCTTTTGCTTTCTCCCTCTCGGCTGAAATTGAAAGACAATTGATTTCACAAAGAACTAAAGAGGCTTTAGCTAGAAAAAAATGGAAGGTGCAATTTTAGGGCGTCCCAAAGGAAAAAAGAATAGAATTGAAGTAAATCCATGCTATCCAGCATTAAAACAAATTTTAAAATGGGATAAGCAAGGCTACTCACATTCAAAAATAGCAAGAAGAATAGGTGTTCATAGAGACACTTTAAGAAAATTTCTAATTACAATGGGATATACACATTTATTAAAAAGATATAGAACTGAGATTTAACTTTCTCTTTTAAGGGAAAAAATAGTGTGCTTTTAGTAGAATAAAAAAATTAAAAAATAACGAACGATAAATTTTAACAAAATATTCTAAAATTTATATTAATTATTTGTATGTGTAATTAATTATTAAGTGTTTGTTTTATTCTAGTTTTTATTCTATCCCAAATTTGGTATAATAAAGAAATTAAAAAAAATTATAAAAAATATCACTTATTTTATATCTAATTAATATTTTTTAGATATAA
>NZ_JANQDA010000047.1:0-1658 GCF_024723655.1 Campylobacter sp. RM5063
ATTTTGTAAATTTGTCTTTTGCATACATGGGGGGGGGTAACAACTTAAATATATTTAATCAAATATATGGAGTTGCAGTTTGAATATAATCATAGCAACTCTTAGAGAGCACAATATTAATAATTTTTATAAACTAAAAGAATTATATAAAACATATACTTTTTACCTCATAACAAAAAAAGACGATCTTACTTTAGAAAAAATAACAAAAATAAATCCAGATTACATATTCTTCCCGCATTGGTCTTTCTATATACCTCAAGAAATTTACAATAACTATCAATGTATTATTTTCCACCTTGGAAATTTACCATTTGGAAGAGGAGGTTCACCTTTACAAAATTTAATCATAAGAGGGGTATATAAAAGCAAAATTTGTGCTTTAAAAGCTTGTGATACATTAGATGGTGGAGAAATATATCTAAAACACAATATTAGTTTTAAAATTTCAAATGCACAACGAATTTATGAAAAAATCTCAAAAATCATATTCTTTAAACTAATACCAAGAATTTTACATACAAAAATCAACCCTCGCATACAAAAAGGGAAAGTAGTAATTTTCAAAAGAAGAACAAAAGAACAAAGTAATATCAATACACTCGAAAATCCAAATTTGATAAAAATATATGATTTTATACGCATGCTTGATGCCATTGATTATCCAAAAGCTTTTTTGGAATTTGAAAATATAAAAATGGTTTTTCAAAACGCAAAAAAACACAATAATAAAATAAAAGCAGAGGTAATATTTTATGAAAAATAACAAAATTTTAATTATAGCAGCTCACCCAGATGATGAAGTTTTAGGATGCTTTGGAACTATAGCAAAATATATTCAACAAGGATATGAAGCTTATACTTTAATACTTGGAGAAGGTAAAACAAGCAGAGAGATAAATAGTGAAAATGAACAAGAAATTTTAGAAGATGAGTTATTTAAAGCAAATAATCTTTTAGGCATTAAAAAAGTTTTTAGAAAGTTTTTTCCTGATAATGCTTTTGATAAAATACCATTATTAGAAATAGTCAAAAGTATAGAAGAAGTTAAAAATGAAATTAAACCAAATATAATTTTCACACATTATGAAAAAGATCTCAATATAGACCATCAAATTACATACAAAGCAACAATTACTGCTACAAGATCTCTACAAGAAGAAAGTGTTAAAGAAATTTATAGTTTTGAAATTCTTTCGAGTACAGAATGGAACTATCCATTAAGCTTTCAACCTAATGTATTTTTTGATATTAGTGAGACGCTTGATTTGAAGCTAAAAGCTATGTCTTTTTATCAATCAGAACTAAGAAATTATCCCCATCCAAGAAGTTTAGAGGGGATAAAAATAAATGCACAATACCAAGGAATGAGAGTTGGTCTTCAATATGCTGAAGTGTTTAAAAGTATAAAGGTTATAAAGTGATTTTTTATAAAAATTTTACTAATCTTACAAAAGAAGAAAAAAAGGAAATTTTTTATATAAGAAATTCTCCAAATATCTCTAAATTTATGAAAACAAAAAATATAAATTATAAAAATCACTTAATATTTTTAAAAGAACTAAACAAAAACAAAAATAAAAAATATTTTTTGTTGATAAAAAATAACGAGAAACTGGGAGTAATATATTTTAATAATATCATAAAAATATCCTGCG
>NZ_JANQDA010000048.1:0-1444 GCF_024723655.1 Campylobacter sp. RM5063
TTAAAAGGGTTAGAATTTGTAACAAAAGAAATTAAAATGCAGATGTTTAGGGATAAAGTAATATGCCTAAAAAAAGAAAATTCTGATAAAGAATTAACTAGGGATTAAAATCTCTAGTTAGTATTTATATTAGATATTTATATCATATATTATTGATATTGGGTAGATATTTTATATTACTCATCATTTTTATTTTTTCTTAGCATATCCATTAAAATATTATTTGAGCGAATTTTTTCAATATTATCAGAAGGATTTTTCTTAAAAGCCTCAATATTTGTATCTAGTAATTTTATCATTAACTCAACTTGCTTCTCATCTGTTTCATAATTTGCTGACAAATCTTTGATCTGATCTTTATATCTTTCAAATGATTTTGCTAAAGATTCTTTATGTGCATATTCTTGTTCAAGTTTAAAATATTTATTTATATTTATATTTGCAACAGTTGCAGCCCATATAAAAGGGGTGTTAATCATTAATCTAACAATAATTGAAACTAAATCAATATTACTTAAATTACCCCAATCAATAGTTGCATAATTAAAACAAGCCATACAAAGTATTACTAAAATAAAAAAAATTAAATTTACATCTTTATTCCACTTTGCTTTTTCTGCTTGTGCAAAAAATCCAGCTGCAAGTCCTGCATCGCTAGATAAATCTATAACTTTTTTTGCTTCCTCTTCTATTATTTTTAATTGCTCTTTTCTCTCTTCTAATTCTTCCTCTAAAGATTTATTATCACCTGAGCCAAATATGGTTTTATAGAAATCATCTAATTCCGCTTTTTTACTAATAAAATCAGCATATACTGAAATAAAAATCTCATACTTAGAGTTTTCTTCATCATCTATTATTTCAGCATATTTATTTAAAAAATCATCTATTTTTTTATTTAATTCCTCTACCTTGTTTAAATTTTCACTATTTTTTATAATTATTAAATCATTATAAATAACATTAATTTGCTCATACTTGTTCAATAAATCGCTAGGTATATCTCCCTTATCACTTAAAAATATTTCTGCATACGAATTATTAATATTATTTATTTTTTGCTCAACTTCATTTATTATACTGTCAGATGTAACTTCTTGTATTCGTGTTAACCTACTTTTACCACTTTCATCACTACTTAATAAATACTTGTAGACTCCATTTAGCTCCTTTATTCTTTCCTCTATTGCTACTTTTGCTTTTTTATAATTATCAATTTCATTATTAATAAGTGATTTCAAAGAATCATCACTATTACTATCAATAAATGCTTTATTTATAGAGTAATCGTCCTTAAGTTGCTCATAAAGGTCTTTTACCTTATTAATCTCTTCTTGTAATTCCTCTAATTTCTCATTTTTCCCTTTAGACACTTTCACTCCTATTTAGTCAAATAAGCCACTAGCATTTGCTTTTTCTCTACCTTCATCTAAAAGCTCTTTAG
>NZ_JANQDA010000049.1:0-1416 GCF_024723655.1 Campylobacter sp. RM5063
TCTTGAAGCTTCTACCCCTGTGCTATCTTTAACTGAGTTAATAGCAGCAACCAAAGCTCCATTTTGATCACTATCTTGATATTCTATCTTACCTATAGTTACACCATTAATCTTAAAATCATCACTTGTAGCACCAGCTTTTATAGGACCAACACCCGTAGTTTCAACTAAGAAATTTGCTCTAACACCTGTGATATCAGAAACTCTATTAATCTCTTCAGCCAAAGCACCAAGTCCTGTTCCTACTGAAGTAGAAATCACTACAGGTTGGAATTTAAAATCATCTACCCCATTATAATTTTTAATAGTAAGTTGAGCTACACCGCTACTTTTAGCTTGAGAACCTGTTTCAAATCTAGTTACACCTATTTTAGAGCTTTGAGTTGGCCCTATACTAGCTTTTACGGTTTGATTTGACTGTGCACCTAGTTGGAATTCTTGATTTATAAAGTTCCCGCTTAAAAGTTGTTTGCCATTAAATGCTGTGGTATTAGCTATATTATCAAGTTCTTCCATTAAACGATTAATATCAGCTTGAAGCATATTTCTTGTTTTAGTACTTTGTCCATCTTGTGCTGCTTGAGTAGCTTTTACTTTGATAGTATCTAAGATTTTAAGCTGCTCATCCATAGCCTTATCAGCTGTTTGTAAAATACCTATAGCATCATTACCATTATTTATAGCTTGACCTAAAGTTGCAGCTTGCGATCTTAAGCTATCTGCTATAGCCATACCCGAAGCATCATCTGCTGCAGAGTTGATTCTAAGACCTGAGCTAAGTCTTGATAAAGACTTATCAAGCTCTCTTGCTGTGATAGTTGAATTTGCATGTGCATTCATTGCACCTATGTTGGTGTTTATTCTAAAACCCATTTTAAATCCTTTCAAAATATTGCTTAGAACTTTTAAAGCAATAAATGTTCCAAATTTTAAGAGTGTTTTTTAAGAGTGTTTTTTAAGAGTGTTTTTTAAGAGTGTTTTTTAAGAGTGTTTTTTAAGAGTGTTTTTTAAGAGTGTTTTTTAAGAGTGTTTTTTAAGAGTGTTTTTTAAGAGTGTTTTTTAAGAAAAACACCTTGAAATTCAAGGTGTTTTGGATTTCTTTAACTATTGTAATAATCTCATTACATTTTGTTGCACAGCATTAGCCTGACTCATAGCATAAGATCCACTTTGAGCTAAGATGTTGTGTTTAGCAAAATTTGCACTTTCTGCTGCAAAGTCTACATCCCTGATGTTTGATTCAGCTGATTTGATATTTACTTGGGTTACACTGATGTTATTTAGTGTAGCTGTAATTTGATTTTGCACAGAACCAATGTCAGCTCTAATTTTATCAAGATTAGTGATAGCAGTTTCAGCTATATCCATCACAGCCATAGCACCTTTAAGAGTAGTAACACCAGCTTCTTGATCTTT
>NZ_JANQDA010000050.1:0-1236 GCF_024723655.1 Campylobacter sp. RM5063
ACTTTTTTAAAAAATTCCAAAACTTTAAGTCATTTTGCTAAAGCTTATAGGGGTAAAATACTAAGAGTATTAGCAAGTAAAAATATACATAGCAAAGAAATTTTGCTAGAAAACTTACCTAATGATTTAAAAATAAAAGAAATTAAGATACAAGGATTAAAAGAAGATATAATTTTAGATATAGCAAGCTAAGCCTTTTGGCTTAGCTTTTATAATTAGAATTTGTATAGAGCTTCAAGTCTGATGAATTGATCATCGCTATCATGAACACCATTGGTGTTATAATCTTCAGTTAAGTAAGAATAGAAGCCACTAAATGTAAGTTTTGGACTATATGCATAAGATACTCTTGCAATATATTCATTTTTATCTATGTCGTTATTGCCAGCTTGTTCAGTTTTACCACCGATATAGTCAAACCCTACTCTAACAGTTTCAGCAAAAGTATAACCTAAACCTGCAAAATAGAAAAGACTTTCGCCATAAGTATGTCTTAAATCACTCTTGTTAGAATAAAAAATTTGTTCACCTGGAGCAATTACTCTTCCTTTATCTTCTAAAGTGACAACTGTTTGTTTGTTTTTATCACCATAGCCAACGATACCCGCTTGGAAATCAAAAGCAGAAATTTGTCCTTGTAATTGAGCAGCATAGAAATTGCCATCATCTACACCATGACCATAGAATTTTTCAAAATCACTATCCAAGCTATTTCCTAAATATTGAGCTTGGATTTTGAAGTTAGCCATATCATTGAATGTAAATTTATAGCTAGCATCTACTGCATATAAGAATGCATTGTTTGCTGAATAAGCAGCCCATAATTGGAAAGCAAATGGATCGAAATCACCTAATACAGCAGCACCGTATAAAGAAGAATTGTTAAGTTTTGTATCTCCAAAATCACCATCATCTTGAACATTGAAGCTATCAAACCAATAACCTGCAAAAGTTAAACCTTCAATAGAAGTGTTTACTACTTTAGCTCCTGTTCCTACTGCATCATCAGTCCAAATAGAGCCAATTTCCATTTTACCGAAAGTTACGCTTGTAGCATAAGCTTCATTGGTATATTCTAAGTAAGCTTGTCTAACACCGAAAGCACTTTTTGTATCTGTGTTTGCACCACCAAATCCATTTTCACCACCTGGGTTATATTCAAATTGAACAAAAGCTTTGAAGTTATCATCTAAAGCTGCTTTAAAATTCAATTGAGATTTAAATTTGTGTTGATTA
>NZ_JANQDA010000051.1:0-1199 GCF_024723655.1 Campylobacter sp. RM5063
GTCTTTTATATTTGCTTGTAAGGATTTTATTTGAGTAGTTTGATCAATAATAATTTTATCTTTATTCTGAATGATATTAGTTTTATCTGCGATATTTTGATTTTTAGTTTTAACTATATCGGCTATAAATTCAGCTATTTTATCCCAATATTCTGGTTTCATTTCCTTAAGTTCATAATTTTCTTTATAATTAGTTAAATCTTTTTTTGGAAATAATCTTTCTTTATAAGGAAAGAATTCTTTTCTTACCCATTCATTTGATTCTTCGAAATAATTTATATAAGACTGCACCACTTCTTTTAGAGGTTGGAATTTGAGAAGAGGGTCTTTGGAGGTGAAGTGTTTTAATATAAAATGATGCAAATCTCCCCTAAATATATTTCTGATATTATTAACAAAAAGAGGCAATATACTATTAACTCTTCTAAGCAACTCTATTCCCAATAAATCTAAACTCTCATTTTGTTTTGGAGGTATAATAAACTCATCATCCCATTCCAAACCTATACTATGTATAAAATCTTTTAATAAATCTCCTTGATAAAATTCATTTTTATCAAATAATCTTACAATTAAATTTTCTTTACCAAAAACTTCTCCCCACCACTGTAATGTTTGTTTGTGATTGCAAATGTGATGAAAATGAAATAAATTTTTTTTGTATCCTGAACTATATTCTTCATTTTTCATTTCTAATTTAAAATCATCTATTTCTGCCCATTTAGTAGCCTCAGAAAATAACGATTTTAGCATTTCGTTTACATCTCGAATATAGCATACTACTTGAATATTTGTAAATCCTAATTTTTTTAAAAATTTATATAATTTGATAATTTCCCGCTTGCAGGTTAATCTTGATTGTAATAACTCAGAAGAAAAAACCGTTATGTAGTTAACATTTATTTCATGGTTAATTTTATTAAAAATGCTTTTTTTATGTTTCTTAATAGCTTGCAGATCCCATAAAGAATTATTTAAAATATAACTATCTTTTTTAGTTAAAGAATACCCTAAAAAAGCTAAATCCCAATGATTTTTTATACCTATAGATTGCACAAAAATATAATTATATTTTTGTGCAATTATATCTCTATTTATATATAAAAATTCTTGTATACTAGTACTTCCAGTCTTTTCTAAACCTATATGAATATAAGTCTTCACTCTTTATGTTAACTCCATGTTATATATTAAAAACC
>NZ_JANQDA010000052.1:0-1161 GCF_024723655.1 Campylobacter sp. RM5063
TGCTTCATTTGTATCTTTAGGTAATTCAAAAAACCCAAAATAAGCATATTTTGCTATCCAACCTATAACAACACTATAAAAAGACACTAGAATAATAGCACCAAGCATAAAAAATCCTGCGAGCGACCATGCTCTTTTATTTTTTGGCGCTAAAGTATGATAAGCATTTACAGGATCTTTTTCACTAAGTTTTCCTATACTAAGTTCAGCCAAAAATATTACAAAAGCCACACCCAAGGTTAAAAGTAAATATACCACCACAAAAGCTGAACCGCCATTGTTACCCACTAAAGTTGGAAATTTCCAAGCATTTCCAAGTCCAACAGCTGAACCTGCTACCGCTAATACAAAGCCTATTTTAGAAAATTTTTCATTCATCTTTTAACCTTAAAAAAATAATTGTTTTGCCATGATTAAAATCACAGCTAAAGGCGAGATATATCTTACAAAAAAATACCAACACTCAAAGTATTTACCCCTCATATAAGGATAAAATAAAGTTTGTAAAGCTTCTTTTTTAAGCACAAAACCTACAAAGATTGCACCAAATAATCCACCTAAAGGCATCATTAAATTTGAAGCAATAAAATCTAATATATCAAAAAAACTTTTTCCAAAAAATTCTAAAGAATCTTTACTCCACTCAATTCCTGATAAAATACACAAACTTCCCAAAAAATACACAATGAAAGCTATAAAAATCAAAGCTTTTTTTCTTGTAAAATTATAAGAATTGATTAAATAAAAGGTTAAAGGTTCTATCATGGAAACTGCTGAAGTAATCCCTGCAAAAAACAAAGCTATAAAAAAAGCCACAGCTAAAATATTTCCCAAAGGTAAAAAGCCAATTGGGTCAATATTTGAAAACAAACTCATCAAAGATACAAAAATCAAACCTGGACCTTGCTGAGCTGGATCTCCATTAAATTCAAATATGAAAGTAAATACAATAAGTCCCATCATAATACCAATAATAATATTAATAATGATAATGTTAATAGTGCTTGTGATAAAATTTGTTTTATCAGATAAACTTGCAGAATAAGTTATAATCGAACCCACTCCAATAGATAAAGAAAAACAAGCAAGCCCTAATGCACTTAAAAATGCTCCTACACTAAGCTTAGAAAAGTCCGGAGAAAATAAAAACTCACTTGCCTT
>NZ_JANQDA010000053.1:0-1154 GCF_024723655.1 Campylobacter sp. RM5063
TAGTAGGTTGTTTTGTAAATTAACAATTCTTGAGCTTACCGCTTTGTTTATGTATACAAATACTATTAAAGCAATAGCTAAAACTACGAAAAGAGATACTATAATTATAGTTGCTATTAATTTTTCTATAGGCATTTGTATTGAGCCAACTGGAGCCATAGTCACAATAGACCAATAATCATCAGCACCATCCCATACATCAAAGTTTGCTATCGCTGCTCTATTTGCATTTCCTGTAGAAGCTGGTGTGAAGTCAAATAGAGTATTAGTTTGATTTTTTTGTAAATCAATTAATAAATTCGCACTAGGATGCGGGTTGATTTGAGTAATATTTTTGCCTATAAATTCGGTTGCAGGGCTAACTGCTATTAGACCATTTTTGCCTAATAATAATCTTTGATCGTCTTTAAAAACACTTCTTTCAGGATTTGTAAGCTCATGTTGAAGTTGTGTTAAACTTCCTAAAGCTCCTATAACCCCTATGATTTCTCCTTTTCTTACTATAGGCACAGCAATATTATAAGCTAGAATTTCTTCATTGTTGATGGTAAAATTTTGAGGTCGGCCTATCGATTCTTTTCTATTTTTTATTGCATTTTCAACGCTTTGCTGATTTAAAATAACATCTTCTGCTTGGACTAATTGTACACCACCTTTTTCTCTTAAAGAAGTGTCGTGTAGTAGCATTAAAAATTTATTTGATTGTGTTAAAAGTTTAGGGTTAATGTCATTGTATTTGGAAGTATCAAGAATATGCACATAAATATATGCTATCCAGCCATTAGAATCTAAAGCTCCTTCTAAAATATTTTTAATTCTGCGTTCTTCTATTGTGTCTTGTTCTGCGATGATGCTATCAATGGTGTTTTCTGCACCCATTAGTGTTGAATGTACACTTTCTGTTGCTCCACGGACGATATTTGCATATCTAAAAGCACTTGTTTGAAGTAATTTATCTGCTTCAGTGTGTAAGATATTTGAAGATTGCATAGCAATTACACTTGCTAAAATTCCAATACCTAAGACTATAATTGCAATTACAACAGCAACTATTTTGGTCCCTATTTTTAAATTTGAAAACAATATATCTCCTTTAATTTATATGTTTAAATTATTAAGATATATTTTATCTTAAGTATAATTATTTTTCAATT
>NZ_JANQDA010000054.1:0-1149 GCF_024723655.1 Campylobacter sp. RM5063
CAGTAGGTTGTTTTGTAAATTAACAATTCTTGAGCTTACTGCTTTGTTTATGTATATAAATACTATTATCACAATTACTAAAATAACAAAAAGAGATATAAATGCTATGGTTGTTATAAGTTTTGTAATAGGCATTTGTATAGAATCAACTGGAGCCATAGTCACAATAGACCAAGCATCTTGTGAGTTATCCCAAAGATCAAAAGTAGCTATTGCTGCTCTATTTTTCTTTCCATCGCTTGCACGAGTAAAGTCAAAAACAGTATTTATTTTATCTTTTTGTAATTGTATTAATGTTTTTGCACTAGGATGAGGATTTGCTTCTGAAATACTTTTTCCTGTAAATTTAGAAACAGGACTAACTGCTATTAGACCCTCAGCACCAAGTAATAATCTTTGATCATCTTTGAAAATACTTCTTTTTGGATCTGTTAGTTCTCCTCTAAAATGTGTTAAACTTCCTAAAGCTCCAACTACACCTATAATATTTCCATTTTTAAAGATTGGAATTACAATATTGTATGCAAAAATTTCTTCACCATTGATGTTGAAAATTTGAGGTTTTCCTATTGATTCTTTTTGTGTTGATATAGCATTATTAATACTTTGTTGTTGTAAAAATGCATCATATGCTTGAACTAATTGCACGCCGCCTTCTGTTTTTAAAGAAGTATCATGAAGTAACATTAAAAATTTATGCTGATTTGTAAGTAGTTTTGGGTTGGTATTTTGATTGATTGGGGTATTAAAAAAATGAACATACATATATGCAATTTTTTCATTTGAATCAAGCACACCTTCTAAAATATTTTGCACTTCTGTATCATCAATACTATTTTCATTTGAAATAGTATTTTTTATAGTATCTTCTACTCCTAGTAAAGTTGAATAAACACTTTCTGTTGCTCCACGGACGATATTTGCATATCTAAAAGCATTAATTTGAAGTAGTTTATCTGCTTCAGTGTGTAAGATATTTGAAGCTTGTATGGAAAAAATACTTGCTAAGATTATAATGCCTAGCATTACTATGGAAATTACAACTCCAACTATTTTGGTCCCTATTTTTAAATTTGAAAACAATGTATCTCCTTTATGTGTTTTTAAAAAGGATGTATTTTATCCTAAAAAAATAATTTTTTTATTTTT
>NZ_JANQDA010000055.1:0-1066 GCF_024723655.1 Campylobacter sp. RM5063
AATGATACTTATAAAACTAGCTGCAATAACTGCAGTAATTTGAATATAGGCCATTTTCTTGCTAGATTCTTCTATGCTGTCAATATCTGTTACACTGCAGATAGTATCTGAATCTATTTTATCGCAAATAGATAATTTTTCTTTACCCATTTCATTAGTATAAAAAAACGCCTCGCCTGGTTTTGCTTTACTAAAAGCTTTAGCAACAATAGCAACATTTTTATTATCTTTGCCAAAATAGTTTTCATCGGTTGAAGCAAATGCAAACAATGCTTTATCAAAAACAAAAGATGAGCCTGGTAAATGTTTTAATCTATCTTCTAATTTCTTCACAGAAACATCGATAGCTAAAACCCCTATAAACTTACCATTTTTAGTTAAAGATATAGAATAGGTAAAAGTGGGAAGCCCCGTTGCTATATCTGTATAAATATCAGTTACATTCCAACCAGTTTTCTTTCTAGCTGCTATATAAAATTCTCTTGTAGTTGCATCATAATTTTGCTCTTTTCCATAAATTAAATAATTTACTCCTTTGGCATCGCTGTCTTTGTTACTTAAAACTAATTCCCCATCAGGTTTTGCCAAATAAATAGCTTGATAATCGCCTATATCTTTTGCAGCTTTTAACTGAATTCCAACATCTTCTATTAATGTTTCTTCGTTGGCTAAAATTTCATATGGATGGTGTAAAATACTTTGGGCAAATCTTTCTAATGCACTTGAAGAGTTGTTATAAAAATTTTGTGTTAAATTTTTTGCAGAAATAAGTTTATCTTGTTCTGCTTTTATAACTTCTTTAAACAGAGAGTCTTTTACAAAAACAAAAGTTATAATGCCTAAAATAAGTAGACAAAATATAGCAATAAAATTTGCTATGAGTGAGATTTTTATTTTCGCACTTTTCATTGGTTTTCCTTTTTATGTAAATTTGTAGTTATTTTTTGAAAGTGAAAAAATTATCTCATAGGAGTATAAATTTAAAAAACGATATATTAATAAAAAATTATCTATATAAATAATATTGGATAAATATAAATTTTCTTAAAACACAATATTAAAAAAC
>NZ_JANQDA010000056.1:0-975 GCF_024723655.1 Campylobacter sp. RM5063
TCACTTTCTTTGTGTTTTACCATATCATCTAAATCACATTTTTCTATAAACTCATAATCTTTAGCAAAAACTTCATTTTCTACATCAAATAAATCTTGAGAATAGCCATTAAGATTAGCTGGATCATAAGTATAAAAACTTACTACACATTCTCTCATAGCTTTTTGTATTTCTTCTTGGGATAATTTTTCCATAGTGTTTTCCTTTTTTTCTTTTTATAGTGACATAAGTGACTTAATGTGTAGTTATGGATTTTATTAACTTGATTAATTTAACTTCAATTATTTAAAACAACTCACTATGAGAACCTATATTAATACAGGTTAAAATAAGCTTATCATCTTGTTTTTGATAAATTAAGAGCAAATCAGGTTTTACATGACACTCTCTAAGATCTTTAAATTCACCTTTTAGTTTATGATCCTTGTATTTTCTTTCAAGAGTTTCATTGTTAGATAAGCGATAAACTATTTCATCTACTAAATCTTTTTCTTTTAGTGTTAGCTTCTTGTAATTTTTCTTGTATTCTTTTAAAACTCTAATTTCATATTTCACGCATAGCCCTTTTATACTCATCAAAGTTTTTAAAAGTTTCATATTCTCCATTTTTCATTTCTTCTAAAGCTTTTTTCATAGAACTTTGTTTTTTCTCATCTGGGATATCATACTCTAATAAACAATAACTAGCTCTTAGGCTTTTAGCCAAACTCTCAAAAACAGGCAAAAAATCCTTATCAAATCCACTAATTTCAATTTTGATAGCCATTTAAATATCCTTTCTTGTATAATTTTATTTTTTGTTATAACATAAAGGATTTTATTATAACATACTCTCCAAGCATAAATAAAGGGGTTTCTAGTGCCAACAATTCTAGTCTACTTTTGTAAAATATTTTTGTTCAAATATAATAAAAGCATTTATAATTCTAAAAATAATATATAGAAAATATAAAAATTAAAAACCGTTTGCTTTTA
>NZ_JANQDA010000057.1:0-951 GCF_024723655.1 Campylobacter sp. RM5063
TCAACCAACACCTCCCTAGCCCTTCAATCATTTAAAAAATCACTTGAAGAAGAAGGATTAATTATAGATAATTTACCTATTATGGATGGTAAAATTCATAGAGTAAAAACTACTAATGATAAAGGTAGAGAATTAAGTGGTGCTTATATTGGATATTTAAATAACAATTTTCCTGCAGGTTTTATACAAAATTTTAAAACAGGCATAAAGAAAAATTGGAAAATGCAAGTAGAAAAAAACTATAATAGTAATTTAAAAAGCTCTCAAGAATTACATAATCAAATAAAAAAAGATCAAGAGCTTAGAGAAAAAGAAATTTTAGCCTTACAAGAAAAAACTGCCTTAAAATTAGAAGATGAGTATAATAATGCAAGATGGGCTAATTCTAACCATGCTTACTTAAAGAAAAAAGGCTTTGATGAAAACTTTTATCTTAAACAAGATAAAATGGGTTCATTATTAATTCCTTTAAAAGATGAAAATGGAAAATTATGGTCACTTCAAAGAATATTTTCAAATGGAGATAAAATCATAGGAGTAATTAAAACTCAAGAAGAAAAAGATCAAGGCGTGGAATATCTTGCAAAAAAACAAGGTTGTTTTCATATTATAGGAGCTAAAACACTTCATAATTTAAAAGAATTTTATTTATGTGAAGGTTTTGCTACTGGTGCTACTTTGTATAAAGCTTTAAATAAACCTATCATTATGGCAGTAGATGCTGGTAATTTAGAAAGTGTGGTTAAAAAACTAAATACTCTCTATCCTGATAAAAATATCACAATATTTGCTGATAATGATGTAAAAAAAGAATTAAAAGGATTAGAAAATACAGGTAAAAAAACAGCTTTAGAAATTAAAGAAAAATATTCTAATGTTAGTGTAATTTTACCAAATTTTACACAAGAGCAAAGCTCTCAAGGTATGAGTGATTTTAATGATTTAATGCTT
>NZ_JANQDA010000058.1:0-888 GCF_024723655.1 Campylobacter sp. RM5063
AAAGGTGGATATGTTAAGATGTGGTTTGAGATTGGGAAGTTGAAGAGAGAGTTTAAAAAGTTGAATTAGAAAGATAATAATGATTGCTTATGTGCATATAGGAACTGAAAAAACAGGAACTACTAGTATACAGACATTTTTAAGAAATAATAAAGATTTATTACAAAAACAAAGAGTTGTGTATTCTAGCTCTCTTGACAATAATGGTAGTCAATGGAATTTTACTTTTTTAGCTTATAATGATATAAGAAGTGATGAGTATTGCATTAGTAGAAAAATTTATACAAAATATGATTTTAAAAATCATAAGAAGAAGATTTTTTTGACTTAAAAAAAGAATTAAGGGAAGCTAGTCACCAAAAATTAATTATTTCCTCAGAACATTTATCATCAAGATTATATGATATTCAAGAACTCAAAAAATGTAAAAAAATTTTACAATATTTAGGTTTTCAAAAAATAATAGTAATGGTTTATTTAAGAGAAAATGGAAATATGGCTATATCCTCATACAGCACGAAAATAAAATCTGGAAAGCAAGATTTTGGTTTAAAACCTTGTAAAGAATTCGAATATTTGGGTAATTATAAAGAACTTCTATGTAGGTGGCAAGAAATTTTTAGTAAAGAAAATATTATTGTAAGATTATTTGATAAAAACGAATTTTATCAAGGAGATTTACTAAAAAATTTTGTACACAGTATAGGCTTAAAATGGGATAATGAATTTGTTATACCTCCAAAACAAAATGAAAGTTTAAATTTAATAGGAGTGGAATTATTAAAAAGAATTAACCAGTATTTACCATGGCGAATTGATAATAAAATAAATCATTTAAGAGGGGGGGGTGACAAAATTTATTACAAAGTATTTTCAAAACTCTAATAA
>NZ_JANQDA010000059.1:0-869 GCF_024723655.1 Campylobacter sp. RM5063
CCACTTTCTTTGTGTTTTACCATATCATCTAAACCACATTTTTCTATAAACTCATAATCTTTAGCAAAAACTTCATTTTCTACATCAAATAAATCTTGAGAATAACCATTAGGATTAGCTAGATCATAAGTATAAGAACTTACTACACATTCTCTCATAGCTTTTTGTATTTCTTCTTGGGATAGTTTTTCCATAGTGTTTTCCTTTTTTTATTTTTATAGTGATATAAATGACTTAATGTGTAGTTGAGAAATTTATTTTTTAAATTTCTTATATATTTCTCTTCGATGTCCTATTCCGAATACAAAAATAAACAATTCATTATCATTAATTTCAGCAAGTATTCTATAATTACCCACTCTAAATCTATAAATACCTTTTAAATTACCCTTAAGTTCTTTTGCTAATTTTTTTGGATTATCTGATTCTATTAAATTTTTAATAATCCAGCTCTTAATAATTCTTGCTACTTGCTGATCAAGTTTTTCAATTGATTTTTTGGCACTACTTGAGAATTTTATCTCATACATTTTTAAATACTTCTTCAAAGCTATAAATATTATCTTTTTTAGCTTCTTTGAGTGAAATTAAAATTTTATTTTCATCTAAATTTAACTCATCTTCTATTTTTTCTAAAATAGTATCTCTTATAAATTTTGATAGTTGTAAATTATTAATTGCTAGATATTCTTTTAGTAAAATATCTTCTTGATCACTAATTCTTAACGATATTGTTCTCATGATTTTACCTTTGTATTATTTATAATACATTATAACACATTTTATAATTATCACAAAATAATATTTTATCTTAGTGCTTTTAATCTTCGCATTGAAACAATAAAATAAGTATAAGAAATTAATTTAAA
>NZ_JANQDA010000060.1:0-852 GCF_024723655.1 Campylobacter sp. RM5063
AGCTTTACTTATCCTATTATAGATTATATTATCTTTTTAGATTCTGATGATTATTGGGAATTAAACTGCATAGAAGAATGTGTACCTAGAATGGATGGGGTAGAAGTGGTGTGGTTTGATCACTATTTTTATTATGATGGTGTATGTCCTCCGAATACACCCAATAAAACATTGATACAAAAATGTAGATTTAGAAGAAATCAGAAAATATCTTCATGTGATTTTTTAAAAGTATTGTTGAATATCAAAAGGCAAAATTTTTGGTTTGGATGGCATGGAATGATTGATTTTGATTATTTGAAATTTATAGGTCTTAAATTTCTAAATCAAGTATTGCACGAAGATCATTATTTTGGAAAACTGCTTTTTTTACAATCAAATAATATTTTTATTTTTACTAAAAAATGTCTTTATTATAGGATTAGAATGGGAAGTATAATGAATAGAGGCAAAGGAATGATTTATGTTCCAGAATATATGTTAAACGAATATAATTCTTTTGAACAATCGGCTGTTTTATATAAGCAATTCCATAGAAAAAGTAGTTTATTTTTGACGGCAATGAGTGTATTTCAATTTACAAAAGAAAATCAAATAAAAAACGAAGCTTTGTTTAAAAGTATTTTCTTTAAAAAGTTGCAATTTTGGAGAAATGATGTGCTGAGTTTGGATAATAAATATTTATCTAAAGTTTTATATTTTTCATTTAGTCGTTTTTTTGAATTATCAAAAAATATTGATACTAATTTATTTTTAATTTCTGATTTTTTCAGTGAAGTTATATTGAATAAAGATAAAACTATTTCAACCCAAACCCTTCAAGTTAACTCTTTAAATTCAACTCTAAAAGCC
>NZ_JANQDA010000061.1:0-851 GCF_024723655.1 Campylobacter sp. RM5063
TCAAATGCAAAATATTTTTCTAGAACAAATTGAGCGTTTTAGCGGAGTTATCATAGCTACGACTAATTTTTTAGAAAGTTTAGATGTGGCTTTTTCAAGAAGATTTGAGTATAAAATAGAATTTAAAAAGCCAAATTACGAACAACGCTTGATGATATGGCAAAAAGCTTTACCTAAAAATACTAAATTTGATGATAATTTTGATTTAAAAAACCTTGCTTTGTATGAGCTAAGTGGAGCTCAAATTGCTATGGTAGTTAAAAATACAGCTTTGAAAGCAGCTATTTCTAAGGATGGTGTTTTTAAAATGAGTGATTTTTTACATACAATAGAAAAAGAAATAGAATCTTCATTTGATAAAAATAAAATAGTTGGTTTTAAAAATTAAATTCACATAAATTTCACAAGCAGTTAATATCATTTTTTACTTTTATTTAAAGGAGAAAAAATGAAAATAAAATTAATGTTAGCTAGTTTAGTTTGTGCAAGTTCTATGTTTGCAGATATGGTTGTAAGTCCAAATGCTCTACCTCAAAAAGCTCAAGAGTTTTTAAACACTCATTTTAAAGGTGTAAATGTAGGTTATGTAAAACAAGATGTAGATTCTTATGAAGTAAATTTAGTCGATGGGACTGAAATTGACTTTATCATCAATGGAGACTGGAAAGAAGTTGATGGTAAATACAAAGGCATTCCAACAGGATTTATCCCAAAAGAAATTATTGCAAAAGTACAAGCAGTACAACCAAATGCAGCTATTGTAGAAGTAGATAAAAAAATAAATGGCTATAAATTTAGAACAAACAATATGATGGAAATTTATACAGATTTTAAAGGTAATATTTTAGGCC
>NZ_JANQDA010000062.1:0-776 GCF_024723655.1 Campylobacter sp. RM5063
TCTAAAAATTAAAACATATTTAGCAAACTACTAAAAAACAAAAAATAATTTTAGCAAATTGATAAAAAAGTCAACAAACAATTAAAAATAAACTACCAATAAATTATTAGAATACTTCAACATAAATTAAAAACCAAATTTAAAAACTATACTAAAAATAAAAAAACCTAATTTACTAAATTAATAAAAAAATAAATAATTAAAAACTAGAAATTAAAAAATCACCCACAGCTAACAACCATAAAAAACCTAAAACTAAATCAAACACTAAAAATAAGAATTAAAATATCTACGGTTAACAACCAAGTTGACTAAACCACTAAATAAAAATCACAAAAAATAAAATAATAAAACCAACCACCAAATAAGCCATTAAAACAATTCAATAACTAACAACACAAATCTAAACCATAAAAAAATAAAACAATAAACCCAAAAACCATAACATATAAGAATAAAAATCGATAACAAAATAAAAAAAACAAACCACTCTAAAAATTAAACCAATAAACAGCTAAATGCATATAAAACTAAATTTTATAAAATAATAATAAATACCCTATCTAATCAACACAAATTAATTAAAAATTTTCACAATATAACTAAATAAATAAATTTTATAACCAAATAAAAAAAATAACAACTAACAATAAGCATAAAAAATAAACTAATTTAAGGATTAAGCCAATAAATAACTAAAATAACTAAAATAACTAAAATAACTAAAATAACTAAAATAACTAAAATAACTAAAATAACTAAAATAACTAAAATAA
>NZ_JANQDA010000063.1:0-773 GCF_024723655.1 Campylobacter sp. RM5063
GCAAAAGGGTTAAATGAAATAAAAAAACAAATAAAAGAAGATTTTTCAAAAAGAAAACTGAAGAATTTGCCAAATTTAAACAAGTAGAGATTTTACAGCTTAACAAATGAATTAATTGGGGATGACTACATTTGTAGTCATCTTTTTATTAAGGATACGGATCTTCTTTTGCATCACCTCTACCTGTTAAATTTTTCCATCCTTTTAATTTATGCTCATTAGGATTACTTCTAAAATTTGGACAAGGAGGCAATGAATCACTTGAAGGTATTGTTATTACATATCCACAATCAACACATTCAAATTTTCCTCCAGAAATATCTGAACCATACGGAATATAATTTTTATCCATAATTTTCACCTTCTCTCTAAGGCAAGATTTGATTAATCAAAGCCTATTACTCTTTGGTTAATCAGCCTTATTGATATTTTATATTACTTTTATTTATATTTTGTAAATATAATATTATTAAGTTGTAAAATTTCCTCTTATAATATTTACTATAGGTGGATGTTGTAATAGCATAAGAAGCTAACTAAATAGCTATAAAAGAATTATTCTACGATAATAAAAGAAATAAAATAGCATATAAACAATATCCAATATTAAAGCGGTAAAAAATACAAAATATAGAAAGAATACAAGTTATATCATTTTATACATAAATAACACAAAAAATGAGTAGCTAAACACTACTCATTTTTCACTCCTATTTAGTCAAATAAGCCACTAGCTTTTGCTTTTTCTTCAGCTTGCTTCATAAGCTCGCCAT
>NZ_JANQDA010000064.1:0-694 GCF_024723655.1 Campylobacter sp. RM5063
GGGATTAGTGATTATAATGTTAAAGATATTGCTATTAAGTTTAATTATATGAAGACAAGAACAAGTAAAATAGAGTTTGCTGCAGATAAAATTAAGCTTTATCAAAGAGAATTAAAATTTGAAGGGGATAAAACAATATACACCGAAGAAAAAGCACAAGCCAATATCACGCTAAAAGATGGTAAAAAAGGTGCTAAAGTAGAATGGAATATAAGTGGAGACGCTACTTTAAATGATCATGATATAACATTTAATTCTAGTGGTGAAGCTAAAGCAACTATTACTTCTAAAACCCCATTTAAAAATAACCCTGTAATTAGTGTAAATACTATTGGACAAAGTGTTAGCACTACTATTGCATATGTAGATAAAGAATATATCCCTAGTATTATTTATCCTAGCTATAAGGGTTATAAGCAAACCATAGAATTAAATCAAGATTTTCATCTTGAGGTAAGTAATTTAATCCCGAATACAGAAATTGAAATATATCATGATTTTTTATCAGCGGCTAAACCAAAGCAAGATCATGTTAGAGTAAATTCTAGTGGTAAGGCTACTTTGGAATTTTATGGAGTATCGAATCCATTGTGTAGTAATTTCAATATTCAATTTAAATATATGAAAACAAAAAATAAGTCAGCGGATTTTTTTACAGATGAAATTTATATATATAAACAGCTTACCTTGATTG
>NZ_JANQDA010000065.1:0-616 GCF_024723655.1 Campylobacter sp. RM5063
TGATTTTAAAATACCATACAATATAACATTTGGAGTTTCTAAAACATGGTCATATCCGTTAATATCTCTTCCTATGATGTAATGTAAAGGTAATATTCCAGCACTAGAATTATCTATCACTCCATCTACATACCAAGGAGCTATTTTAGCGCACATTAGCGCTAAATAACCTCCATATGATCCTCCCCCGTAAATTTTAGGTAAAGATTTAAATTGAGGATAATTTTTTATTATATCTTTTAAGGCATTGATATGATCGATAGCAGGCATAATTCCATAATTATTATATTCATTATTAGGCGGGATAAAAGAGCGTGAAAGACTAACTTTATAATCTATATCTAATAACTTTTTTTCTTTTAAGCTACTAATAGTTTGATGCAAAAACTCATAATGAATTGATGCTGTTGAGCAATCTAATTTACTTGTTTGAATTTTGAAATTTTCTAAAATGTTTTTTAAGTGTACTAAATCTTCTTCTGTAAATGTAATAGCTGCACTATATTTTTCTACATCTGATCTTCTTTGACAAAAACAATGATACAAAACGCTTACAGCTACAACATTATATTTTTGAGCCAAAAACTTCCTATTAAAATCAACAAAAGTCATATGA
>NZ_JANQDA010000066.1:0-564 GCF_024723655.1 Campylobacter sp. RM5063
ATGGCCAAAGCCATCAATGAAAACATCACTAAAACTAAAAATGCATTAGAACAAGATGCTAAAGCAGTAGAACAATCAGTTGATACAGCTAAAGAAATAGAAGGTGGTAATCTAACAGCAAGAATAACAGCAATTCCTGCTAATCCTCAATTAATAGAATTAAAAAATGTATTAAATGATATGCTTGATGTATTACAAGCAAAAGTTGGTTCTAATATGAATGAAATCAATAGAGTATTTGATAGCTATAAGGCATTAGACTTTACTACTGAAGTTAAAAATGCTAAAGGTGGAGTTGAAGTAACTACTAATGTATTAGGTCAAGAAATAGTAGCTATGCTAAGACAATCATCTGAATTTGCTTCTTTATTAGCAGATGAGAGTGGTAAATTACAAAGTGCTGTTAAAGACTTAACAGATTCTTCATCTTCTCAAGCTTCTTCTTTAGAAGAAACAGCAGCAGCATTAGAAGAGATTACTTCTTCTATGCAAAATGTATCTCATAAAACTAGTGAAGTTATTGCTCAAAGTGAAGAGATTAAAAATGTTACTTCTATAATAGGT
>NZ_JANQDA010000067.1:0-541 GCF_024723655.1 Campylobacter sp. RM5063
AAAATTTTCATAATTGCCAGACAATACATCAGCCTATTTACCAAGAAGCTGGGCATAAAGTACTTTGTAAATTTGGATATTGTTTCTAATGTTAAATATGTTAAATCCTAATTCAAATATTCGCTTCCACAAGTGTATGCCTAAGGAAGTTCATCAAATATATGACACCTTAAAGCTTATGGAACAAGAAGATACAAAAAAAGTAGAAGCTGAAGCTAAAAAAGAAGAACAAAGTAATTCTACAAATACAGATAAAGCAGACAATAAAAAAGATCAGCTTTTAGATATATTTGCTTAATCTTAATATTAAGGCAGTGGGTTTTGTCCATCTTCCGTGCTACGCACTCAGACAGCCTTTCTTTTTTTAAAAAATATATAAAAAAATGCATACGCGTACGCGCGAGAAAAAACAAAAAAAGTTGAGTAATTTTTTTCAATATTTAAACAAATTTTTGTTTTTTCTCTTATTTAATATTAAATTAATTTTTTAGTTTTTATAATTATTCATATATCAAAATTTTAATCATAGAAAGGATTAAAA
>NZ_JANQDA010000068.1:0-521 GCF_024723655.1 Campylobacter sp. RM5063
CCACTGATTTTATCAATAGTGGAATTTGGTAATAAACCGCTTATTTTTAATACATAATCTGAGTCATAATCTATAGTTTTTTTCTCTACATGAAACCACCAACTAGGATCCTTATAAGAAGGATACTCTACTTCAGGAGTATAAATTTTTGTTTTATACTTAATGCTTTTCACAAAAGAACCACCTAAAGCATTAACTTTTAACAAAATATCATTCTCAAACGGAGCTTTAGAAGTGATAACTGCCTTAGCTTCACCACTAGCATTAAATGTTGTATCATGATCATTTAAAGTAGCGTCTCCACTTAAACTCCATTCTACTTTAGAACCTGTTTTTCCACCTTTTAATACAGCATGTACTACTTCTCCTTCTTGAGTATAAAGTGTTTCTTTATCAAGTTCTAAATTCAATTCTCTTTGATAAAGATTAATTTTATCTGCAGTTATTTCAGTTTTAGCAATAGCTGATTTCATATAACTGAACTTAATAGCAATATCTTTAACACTAGGATCACTAATACC
>NZ_JANQDA010000069.1:0-519 GCF_024723655.1 Campylobacter sp. RM5063
GATGCTAATGGTAGACTTGTATTGACCTCAAGAGATGGTAGAGGGATTAAAATAGATGGTAGTATTGGACCTGGTGCTGGAATTTTAAAAAAAGATTATGAAAATTATGGTCGTTTATCTTTAATCAAAAATGATGGTAAGGATATTTTGATTTCAGGGACTGGACTTAGTGCTATAGGTATGGGTGCAACCGATATGATCTCTCAAGCTTCTGTATCTTTAAGAGAGTCAAAAGGTAGAATTGACACCAATGTAGCTGATGCTATGGGCTTTAATGCTTATAAGGGTGGAGGTAAAATGATTGTTACGCAATCATCTGTTTCTTCTTATATGAGTGATATTGGTGGTATGAGTGCTGGATCGGGGTTTTCTATAGGCAGTGGAAAAAATTATTCTCAAATTTACGAAAGTAATTTAGTATTTGCAACAGCATTTTCAGTGGCATTTGGTGTTAGTGCGGAAGCTGTAGCAGGCAATTCTCAATTTGTTAATTTTAAAGCTTCTATGAATATAGCAGCT
>NZ_JANQDA010000070.1:0-498 GCF_024723655.1 Campylobacter sp. RM5063
AATGAAGCTAAATTAATACAAATACAAAATTCAAACAATGTTCTTAATAAAACCATAAAAGAAAAAGACAATATTATAAATTCTAAAATAAATCACATCAATCAATTACAAAGTAACATACAAGAAAATTTAACTCAACTCAATCAAGCCCAATCTAAACTATCCTTCCAAACCAAATACGGCACAGCCAAAATAAGAATTCAAAACCAACTCTCATATAAATTAGGTCAAGCTATGATAGTAAATTCAAAATCTTGCTTAGGTTACTTAATAATGCCTATGGCATTATTAAGTATAATAATTTCACACAAACAAGAACAAAAAATCTATCAAGAAAAAATAAAAAAAGATCCTTCTTTAAAATTACCTCCTTTAGAATCATATCCTGATTATAAAGAAGCCTTAAAACTTAAAAATCATCTTTCTTATAAACTAGGACAAGCTCTTATAAAAGCTAATAAAACTTGGTATAAAGGTGGATATGTTAAGATGTGGTTT
>NZ_JANQDA010000071.1:0-458 GCF_024723655.1 Campylobacter sp. RM5063
TTCTGCTGTGATTATTGAAAAATCATTTCTATCTAGAGATTCTTTAGAAGCTTTTAGATTTAATTTATACTGGTATAAATTAATATCATTCATAGTAAAGGTTTCTTTAGTATCTCCGCTTTTAATATATTTAAACTGAGGTTTTATCTTTTTAGTGTTATAATCACTTATTTTGTGGTAAGTAATTGTTGCTTCCCCTTTGTTATTTACTTGCACACTATTGCTTTTTGGTCTAATTACTCCATCTGTAATAGGCTCTATAATACTATCAGGTAAAAGTCCTTTTACTAAAATAGAATAATCTATATCATAGTCTATTGTATTGTTATGTTTCCCATAAAGAGTAGAATCAAATACTGGATATGTTATTGCTGGCGTAAATGTTCTTAAGTTATATGTTATGGTTTTGTTAGTTTGATTTTCCATACTTACAATAGTAACATTTGGATTTTCGCTAA
>NZ_JANQDA010000072.1:0-415 GCF_024723655.1 Campylobacter sp. RM5063
TCAGTTTCCAAACATTAACTATCAAAGAGCATAATTACATTTGTAAAAGCAAACATTCATAGATAACTCCTTAGTTTTTAAAGATCTAGTTTCAAACTAGATCTTTAAAGATAATTCAATCTATAAATACAACCCTTTAATATATTTTTATCGTTTTTATTTACTTTAAGAATTCTTATATAAAACTATGCTATAATACAAGCCATAGTTTTAATTTTAATAAGGAGAATTCTCATGAAACTAGTTAAACTTAGTTTAGTAGCAGCTTTAGCTGCAGGTGCTTTTTCAGCAGCTAACGCTGTTTCACTTGAAGAAGCTATAAAAGATGTTGATGTATCAGGAATGTTCAGATATAGATTTGAATCTGATAGATTAGATGATGGTTCCTCAACTACTGGCGGTTACAATAGCTCTA
>NZ_JANQDA010000073.1:0-411 GCF_024723655.1 Campylobacter sp. RM5063
TATTGGACACGCAAAAACCCAAACTCACCTTATTATTTTGCTGATGAAAATTATTTAATAAGAGCTTTACTTAATAAAGATCATTTGATTTTACAAGCTCAAAAGAATAAAAATATTATTTATACAAGTTATCATAGTGCTAAAGATGACTTAACTCCAGCTGATCATAAAATTTCTATGATAGAAATTTTAAAAGCCTTAAATTATGAAGTAGATTTTCATCTAATAGATGAAAAAGATATAGATGGCAAATTTATTAAAAATTTAACTCATGGGTGTGGAATTCCTGATAAGGCATTATTTAATAAAGAATTACCTATTATGCTTGAAAAATTAAAAGATAAAACATTTAGTATGAAAAAAGATAGTATATCTTATCCTTGTAAAAATAAAGTTTTTACCTTTAAAGAT
>NZ_JANQDA010000074.1:0-393 GCF_024723655.1 Campylobacter sp. RM5063
TCTCAAAGCTCCTATGCAGCAGTATATGATAAAGAAGGTATGGTAATTTTCCACGAAGATAAAGATAAAATGCTTACTAAAACTGACTTAAGTATTAATATAGCAAATGCTATTAAAGCAGAGCCTGATTTAATTGATCCAAGTAAAGAAGATACCTTATTTTATGCTAAAGATGGTGCAGGTAAAACACAAGTTGCAACTTGTAATCAAACTTTAAATCCAAAATACATTGTATGTTCTATTACAGATGAATCTGTATATACTGATGCAGTTAATAAAGTTTTATTCCAACAAGTTATTATTGCATTAATAGCTATTATTGTAGCTTTAATCTTAGTAAGATTTGCTATTATTAAAAACTTAAAACCTATAGCAGTTATAACTACCGGCCTT
>NZ_JANQDA010000075.1:0-359 GCF_024723655.1 Campylobacter sp. RM5063
ATCAGGTATTTCTATTTCACCACCACCATTATCATCTTTAATAGAAGCTAAAATAGGATAAGGTATTTTAATGGCTGATAATTCTCCTTTAACAACAAAGCGTCCGCTAGATTCATCACTTACTGATATTTTGAAATCTTCAAAGTCTTTAATCAAACGCTCTATAGCTTCAGTTTCATCTCCTACTTTTGCTATTAAATCAAATAACTCATTGCTAATATCTTTAAAAGCTTGATCATCTTTACTTGCTAATCCTTTATTAATTAATTCTACATACTTATTATAAGCTGAAGCTAAATCGTTGAGTTGTTTGTAATAGTTTTCTTCTTTGAAGTCATTGTTAGCTGAGTTGATTTTAT
>NZ_JANQDA010000076.1:0-353 GCF_024723655.1 Campylobacter sp. RM5063
AGGATAGCTGAATTTATAGCTGATATTGTTAAAACCAAAACTCAACTTGTAGCAAACCAAACCACTCAAATCCAAAACTTAAGTAATGCTCTTAATCAAACTATAAAAGAAAAAGATAATATTATAAATTCTAATACAAATCATATCAATCAATTACAAAGTAATATACAAGAAAAATCAACCCAACTCAACCAAACCCAATCTAAACTATCCTTCCAAACCAAATATGGTACAGCAAAACAAAGAATTCAAAATCAACTCTCCTATAAACTAGGTCAAGCTATGATAGTAAATTCAAAATCTGTACTAGGTTATATAAGAATGCCTTTTGTATTATCTTATATAAAAGATAA
>NZ_JANQDA010000077.1:0-339 GCF_024723655.1 Campylobacter sp. RM5063
TTTCTTATATTTCTTATATTTCTTATATTTCTTATATTTCTTATATTTCTTATATTGCGTTTTTTAATTAATTTATAGTTTTTTTATTTTTTATGCTTTTTAGAAATTTATTTAGTTTTATGTTGTTTGGGTATTTGACTCGGTTTTATTATTCTTTATTTTTAGTAATTTATTAGTTTGGTTGTTTTTAATTTTAAAATGCTTATAGTAAGTTTAATAAATTTTTGTTTTTAGTTTTTACTTTTTAGTTTTATATTGAAATAGTATTGTAAAGTGTGATGTGTGATATTGTTTATAATAAAGTTTATAATAAGTCATTGTATTGGTGGATAATTGGTT
>NZ_JANQDA010000078.1:0-313 GCF_024723655.1 Campylobacter sp. RM5063
CTTCCTAGAAATGAATTTTTACAAACTATATTAGATTGTTTTTTTGAAGTTATAGGTAAAGAAGGTACTTTAATCATGCCTACATTTACTTATAGTTTTTGCAAAAATGAAGTTTATGATAAATTAAATTCTCCTACAAAAATGGGTGCTTTAAATGAATATTTTCGCAAACAAGCAGGAGTAAAACGCACTAATGATCCTATATTTTCCTTTGCTATAAAAGGAGCCAAAGAAGAATTGTTTTTAAAGGACACTACAAGTTGTTTTGGAGAAAATTGTGTGTATGATATTTTAACACAAGAAAATGGAAAAT
>NZ_JANQDA010000079.1:0-306 GCF_024723655.1 Campylobacter sp. RM5063
TTTCAATATCATTAAAATATAACGAACATATTTAAAAAATATATCAAGGATATAAAATGAAAAAAGTAGTTTTAGGGTTAGCTTCTCTTAGTCTTATTGTTTTTTTAGGTGCTTGTTCATCAGAGCCTAAGTCTATGGAATATTTTAAAGACTCCAAAAATGAAAAAGAATTAAAAGATACTTTAAAATATTGTAAAGATAATAAAGACTCTATACTAAAAGATAAAACTTCAAAAGAATATATAGAATGCGAAAATGCTTTTAAAGCAGATATAGGTAAATCAATGGGGAAAGAGCCTTTGGATT
>NZ_JANQDA010000080.1:0-272 GCF_024723655.1 Campylobacter sp. RM5063
AAATATACATTTTCTAGAAAGTTATAGAAATTTTATAGCTAAAAAATTTGATGTAGTAGCTGTAAATGTATTTTATCATTGTTTTTGCCAAAGAAGATCGGATGTGGACAAATATAGTGCTGAAATGACTTTTTTATTAGACGATATAAGAACATTTGAAAAGGCTTTCAGGGATTTTGAAATAGAATTTGAAGTGCTAGATAATACAAAAAATATAGAAAAATATTATCAAATTCTTGATCAAAAAATGAGCATATTAAAAGAACAGGGAA
>NZ_JANQDA010000081.1:0-249 GCF_024723655.1 Campylobacter sp. RM5063
ACCCCAACAATAGAATATCCTACTTTAAAAAATATCTATGGAACTTTCCAAAAAACTATAGATTATGATACAGATTATTCTATTAAAGTGAAAGGTTTATTACCTGATAGTGAAGTTGAAATTGTTTCAACTCCAAATGTAAGTGCTAAACAAACAAAATATGCAGTAAATTCAAGTGGTGAAGCTACACTAACATTTAATAAAATAAGCACATATAGTGTTAAAAATATTCAAGTTAAATTTAAATAT
>NZ_JANQDA010000082.1:0-236 GCF_024723655.1 Campylobacter sp. RM5063
AAAATAGCTGAATTTATAGCTGATATCGTTTCAAGTAAAAATCAAACTATTCAAGATAATTTAACTCAAATTCAGTTATTAAATAATCAATTGTCATTTCAAACTAAGTACGGCACAGCTAAAACAAGAATTCAAAATCAACTCTCCTATAAACTAGGTCAAGCTATGATAGTAAATTCTAAATCTATATTAGGTTACTTAATAATGCCTATGGCATTATTAAGTATAATAATTTC
>NZ_JANQDA010000083.1:0-209 GCF_024723655.1 Campylobacter sp. RM5063
TTTCCAGCTTCTAATATACCAGCTATGGTAGATTTACTTGTCCCATGAGCAATGTTTAGGTAGTTTTGACCACTTTGTCCTTTTCCAAAATTAACTTGTGCATCTTTACCTATACTAAAGCCACCACCCCATTGTATGACATGATTGTTTCCTGGTGTTTTGCCTATAACATCTATAGTATTTTTACCACCATTTAAATATGGACCAGA
>NZ_JANQDA010000084.1:0-209 GCF_024723655.1 Campylobacter sp. RM5063
TAGATAAGAATTCCTTTAATGCTCAAGAAGGAGAAGAGGCACACGCAATATTAAAAGGTGGAAAACCTTATGAAAAAGTAGAATGGAATATAAGTGGAGACGCTACTTTAAATGATCATGATACAACATTTAATTCTAGTGGTGAAGCTAAAGCAACTATTACTTCTAAAACCCCATTTAAAAATAACCCTGTAATTAGTGTAAATGCT
>NZ_JANQDA010000085.1:0-204 GCF_024723655.1 Campylobacter sp. RM5063
ATTTTTCTTTCTTGATATTATAATTTATATGCTATTATAACTAATTAAAATACACTCAAAGAAAAAAGTATGAAATATATATTTAAATGCAATGATAAAAAATATTCCAATATAGACTTAATAGAAGCTTTTAAAAAACTTGGTATTAAAAAAGGTGATATTTTATGTGCACATAGTGAATTGATGAAATTTGGTATTCCTTTA
>NZ_JANQDA010000086.1:0-200 GCF_024723655.1 Campylobacter sp. RM5063
AGAAAAACCATCCATACTAAAAGAATATCCAAGCATTAAAATAAGTAGTATAAATAAGCTTGGCATCATCCAAACATTGAGTTTTTCTATACCACTTTTAACACCTTTTGATACTACATAAAAAATTACTATAAACACAAAAGTAAAACATATAAACTGAGATAAAACATCATTAGAAAGTAAATTTCCAAAAATAGCGC